>JAPYPM010000124.1 GCA_029937635.1 Nitrospinaceae bacterium | reverse complement strand
AACCACCCATAACAGCCAACCAGTCTTCTAAACTCTTAATTTGCAAATAAGAATTTGTTTCTCGAACGTCTCCCATCGGTGCAAAAGGTTTCCCACCATAATTATGCCCCGGGTAAAGCACCACTTCATTCTGAATTTTCGCTAGCCGTCGTGTCAAGGTATCATACATAACCTCACTATCACCCCCTGGCAAATCAACACGACCACACCCTTGCAAAAATAAAGTATCTCCAGCAACCAGAGAATTTCCCACCCGGAAACACTGAGAACCTGGAGTATGTCCCGGAGTATGCATAAAAGTAATGTCTATGGATCCAATGCTGAGAACTTCTTCACTGTCAGTCAAACGCAGATCTGAATCCGAAAGGCCGGTCACTTGCTTTAACCCTTCAGCTTCATGTTTATTTACATAAACAGGGGAAGAGTTCTTCTCCATCAATTCGGCAAGTCCTTTAATATTCATGCCAAAAATACTGCCACCGACATGATCAGGGTGATAATGAGTAACAAGAGAACCCATTAACTGCATTTCCTCAGCTTCAATTACATTTAGGATTCCATCTATATCCCATGCCGGATCAATAATCACACATTCCCGGGTATTTTTATCTCCAATGATATAAATAAAATTTGCCATTTGTTTAGCAGAAGAATCAGACTTACCAATGTCGACTCCTGACAATAATTGTTTAAAAAATAATGGGCTTTCCTCGGACACAAGTTAACTCCTTTCATAATCATGTACTACAAGTTTTTAATCTCTCGATTATCATTTGTCTATTTAATCAATATAGACATAATCCTTTGTTAGTATTTTTAAATCTTCAACAAACTGGACGGATTTTTTAAATGGCTTAACATCTAAGATATCATCTAGGAGCTTTTTAACATAATTTGCCCCACTTCCCTTATTGTAAAATGGAAACCTAATATAAAATTCCAGACTCTCTCGTAACTTCTCTATATTTAGGGGATCAAACCTCAATAGGTTAGGGAAAAATAACGCCGACTCAAGGGATAATGGATCAAAAAATCTTGTATTTTCCTTTATTTCTAGTTCCCATAAAAATTTATCCAAATCTTTCCGATATTTAGAATGGTAGCCAAAGACATAAGTTTGCTTCGTCTCAGAAAATCCTTCTTTACTATTTAGTTTCGGTATTCTGACTGTTTGAATAACTTTACTACTAGAGATATTAATTGTTTCATGACTCATTAAATTCTCGTTGAGAGGATCAAAAATCTTTCTCTCTTTTGTTACTATCTTTCCATCGCGTTCGAGAATTATTCGCCTCAAAAGAATCTTTTTACCTGTAGCAGAATCGATATTGGTCCGAGAAATATAATAATTTCCTTTATAACTAGAAGCTAGAATTTCTTCTTTATCATTTTTTAAATTTACCGGAGAAACATCTAATTCTGGAAATAATAAATTAAATTGGCTGGCCACACTATTTACTTCTAATAATTCTTTTAGATTATAAGCCAGATGCCATCTATTTAAATCTTGATAGTTTTTTAGGAGTTTTAATTTTTTAAATAATATTTGCGCCACCAAGTTAGCTCCTCGAGTGTTTAAATGCCGATCTTTTCTTGAAACAATAAAGTCATCCTCATTTTTCCCCTCAAACCCTTCTTTATAAAGATCTACACAAAAAATATTTCGACTATCACAGTATTTTTTTAATTTTTTATGCGCAAATACAAATGGATAGTTTTCTTTTAACTGAAACATTATTGGAATGACAGATATCATGAAGTGAATATTTTTCATTCGAGCAGTATGGGATAGAGTGTCTAAATAAATTTCTTCCATATCCCAACTTCTAGACTGATAAGAAGAACGTCGACAATCCTCGTATGAAGGTTTCAATTTAATTTGTTCCAACATTCTATTTATACGAAACTTAATAAAATAGTATAGAAATGAACGATTAAACAAGGTCACCAAAGGTCCTACTTCTGGAACAAGTTCCCAATCCTTGCTATTGCAGTCTAAAAAATGCGATGGCGGTAAATCATTATGAAAGAAGTTCAAAAGGATTAAGTCTGGTTGATAGAGGAAACCCTTTTTATATATAAATTGAAGCTGCTCAACAGTACTCCAACCCGGTCTAGCAAAACTTAAAACTTCAAATTTTGGACGTCCCATCCCTTGGTTGAGAAGTTTTTCTAGTAGTTTAGGAAATGTATCCTCAAGTCTTTCTATACCATGACCAAACGTTTGAGAATCTCCAACAGCTAAAATTCTAAATTTACCACGTGGTTTGGCAGTGGGGTAATCTCTGTCACGAAAACCCTCCCGGTTATATTGGATAAATTGTTTTACCCAGTCCTTGTCAATTTCTTTTTCAGTAGGTATTAGGACGCGTGTCCCCACTTCCAGCACGATTCCTAAAACCGCAAAAGTTAACCCCAAAATAAACAAATTAACTCCTAATCGTTTCATTAATTCCAAGATCTCCCTTTAATAAAATATTCTAAACAATGCAGAGTATTTAATATTTTTTCCTTTATATTTTAATAAGGTTTGCCCAATTCGCTAAATTTGACAAGCCAATTATGCTAAAATCTTCTTTGATTTTATTTCAATAGTCACACAGCCTATTCCCTTGTAAGCCATCGAAGCTATTTTGTGATTTTCTAGATGCCCACTAGCATGCTATGAGAAAGCTAGATTTACTAGCTTTTGCTAAAAAGTATCTTTGTCTTATATCATGTTGCATTGACTGATTTTTTTATACTAATTCACAACAACCATGAAATATTTTTTAACCTTTTACCATACATTACGTTTTTGGATCTTAATAATAAGCTTATCTATCATCCTTGGGACTGTAGCTGTTATTTTTGGGATTTTTGATAAAAGCGGAAATCAGTCTCATAAAATAGCTGCTTTATGGAGCAGATTGATCTGTCGATGGAATGGCATTAAAGTTGAAATTACTGGAGCAGAAAATATTTTGGTTGATAAACCGCAAATTTTTATAGCTAACCATCAAGGTTACTATGATATTTTTGCCTTAGCTGGGTATTTGTCCGTACAGCTTCGATGGGTTTCAAAGTCAATCTTATTTCGAATTCCCTTTATGGGTTGGGCAATGAAAGCATCGGGTTATATTCCTGTTGAAAGAAATAACAGAAAACAATCATATCAAGCCTTTCTAAACACCCTCGAAGCTATCAAAGCAGGCAGCTCTATTGTTGTTTTCCCTGAAGGAACTAGATCTAAAGATGGGAGTATTGGAGTTTTTAAAAAAGGGAGCCAACTTATAGCTGAACGTGCCAAAGTACCGCTAGTTCCTGTAACAATTGTAGGAACCCGGGATATTATTCGTAAAGGGAGTATGCTTATTTATCCAAATGTAGTCCGAATTATTATTTCTCCTTATGTGACTATAGATGGAGAAAACAAAAAAAAAGGCGAGGAAATACTTCAAGATATTCGTAAGACAATTTGCAGTAACTTCAAACTCGAATAAGACTATTAAAGAGAAAGCGAACCATAAGGTCAAGGAACTCTTGCAGAGTTTCTTGACCTTATGTAGCAATTCCGTATTGTAGTTTAATTCTTTTCTTTCTGAATAAAATCCCAAACCTCTCTTGGGTGCTCTCTAAGGTCATCAATATTTTTCCATACCTTACGAACCATTCCTGTTTTATCGATCACAAAAGTGGAGCGCTCAATCACCTTGACCATTTTCCCAAAGTCATCATCTTCTTCCTTAATTACGCCATATAACTCAGTGATTTTTTTATACTCATCCGCAAGTAAAGTAAAGCCCATCTGATAAACTTCAATGAACTGTTGATGTGAATTAATCCCATTCCAACTGCAACCCAGCAGCTCAACCTCACGAGTCTTGAATTTTCTATTCCATTCGTTAAAACTTACCATCAACCGAGTATCTTCAGGGCTGCTATCGACAGCATAAAAACACAATACTACCCATTTTTTATCCTGAAAGTCCTTCAGTTTGACCATAACCTTTTCCTCAGCGGAAGGGCTACTTGCACCTGCTTTATATCCATAAACAGCCGGCAAATCAAAACCGGGTGCACGGTCACCTGTTTCTAGAGCACCTGACATGAACAACCTCAATTTAAAAAGTTAACAACAATTACTCGCCAAATGCTATTTTTAATAATGGCTCCACTTCACCCTTAGACTCCATTTCATCTAAAATATCGGTATCTCCATAAAACTTTCCATCAATAAATACCTTAGGTAATGTTGGCCAATTTGTCATTTTGCTCAAAGCTTCTCGTTTATTCATATCCTCCAAACAATTTATCACTTCAAACGGATGCCCATACTTATTAAAAAACTGAACCGTTTCTGCGGTGAACCCACATTGTGGCGCAGACTTGGTACCTTTACCGTAAATCAAAATCTTGTTATTCGCTATTTCTTCTTTGATTACATCATCGATCGAAGACATTTTTTAAAACTCCTATTTAAGAATAAAGATTAATATTTTTAAAATAAAAAAAAATATTTTTTCTAAGCAGGTACCGCCGTTTTTATTTCTGCGGCATGGACTCTACCATCCTGCATCGCGGGATTCAATACAGCCTGAACCGCTCGATGTCTTGCCATAAGATCCATAGGCTCGAATGTGGCGGATGTTACATGGATTATAAAATGATCCTTCATCCCTGTCTTGTCAAGTATTTCAACCTCGGCGTCAGGTATAGACTCCTTCACCAAAGCTGATAAATCTGGAATACTAATCATAGAACTCTAACCCCCCCATTAATGGTGAACGATTGAATATATTGAATATGTTGTAGTTTATTCGATTCATTACTCTGTGAAAAGGTTTAAATTTTTCACTTTTGGAGCAGCAAACCAGCATTAATTCATCAGGGCCCTCATAAATCATTAATTATGATCCACTAAAGGATTACACTATCAAGGTATTTTAAATAAGCTCTATAAATTATTTTTATTTTTAGTATAATTAAAGAACCTTAATAGCTATTCAAGTTATCTAAAGTGATACAATAGCATTTTTATATAGTATTTTACCCTTGGAGGAACAAATGGCGGTTACGCAGGAATTTATCAAAGTTTCAATGATTGCCAAAGACGAAGTAAGAAAATTAATTAAAGCCGAAAACAATTCAGAAATCGGTCTCCGCCTGGGTGTCAAGGGAGGTGGATGTTCTGGCCTATCTTACGATCTCGCGTTTACTCCAACAGAAAAAGGAGATACCGTGATTGATCATGAGGGCTTCAAAGTTTTCATGGACGCCAAAAGTCTCATTTACTTAAAGGGCATGATGCTAGACTACAAAGGTGGGCTTGATGGCAAAGGTTTTGTTTTTGTAAACCCTAACGCAACCTCAACTTGTGGCTGTGGAGAATCTTTCTCTATTACCTGACCAATCGGCAAAGTTGCCAATCCTTATTTGAAAACCACTCTCTCTTCTCAGGAAAGTTACAGTTGTCTGCGGGAAAACGCTGGCTATTTTTTTATAGATGACTTCTGTCTCATCTCAGCACAAGGATCAGATCTTTTCAGCTATCTCCAAACCCAAACAACCAACGATGTAAATGAACTTAAATCTGGGCAGGGTCAAAATAGCGCTATTGTTGACCGGAAAGCGAAAATAATTGCTACGTTCTCTATTCACAAAACTAGTGAAGAGTCTGCAGTTATAATCGTCGAAACCAAACAAAAAGAAAATCTACTAAACCACTTGGAAAGTTTTCTATTCAGAGAAGATGTCAATCTAACTTCATCTGACTTTTTTCTTTTGGCGTTACAAGGCCCGAAAATTTCAAAAACTATAGAAAGTTTTATTAGCAAATCTAAAGTGATCCCAGAAAAACCAAACGCTATTATTGAATTTAAATTTGAACAAAAAAATGCTTTGGCAATCAATAAACTTTTGACTGGAGAAGAAGGCTGTGTAATAGCATTTCCTGCCATCATTAAACAGACTATTACACAAAAATTAGAGGAAGCAGAAGAACAAGATCTATTAGTAAAGATTGAATCTCACGCACGCGAAGTCTTTCGCATAGAATGTGGTATCCCTAGTTATGGGATAGATATGGATGGGAAAAACATACTCCCAGAGACAGGGCTTGAACACAGTTCAGTTAGTTACAATAAAGGTTGCTACATTGGTCAAGAAGTTATTGCTCGAATTAAAACATATGGCGCTCCAAATTTTGCTTTAATGGGACTAATCATTGAAGGTAACATTCTCCCGATATCTGGCGGTGAAATTAAAATTGACTCTAAAAAATTAGGTGTTATTAAAAGTTCTATCTTTTCTTATTCCCTTCAGAAAAATATCTCGTTAGCTTATATTCAAAAAGATCATCGAAGTCCAGATATTGATTTGGATGTAACTATAGATAGTAAACCCTACAAAGTAAGGACCTGCCTTCTTCCTTTTTATCAGCCACAAACACGAAAAGACCACTCTAAAGTATTACAAGATAAAGCACTTAAATTATATCAGGAACAAGATGATCTTGATCCACCCATTGGCCTTCTCAGAGAGGCAATTGAACTTGACCCTAAAAATGCTACTGCATATGAAGCA
>JAPYPM010000123.1 GCA_029937635.1 Nitrospinaceae bacterium | reverse complement strand
TCCTATCTTTCCCTTGACAAACGTCCCATTAGCAATAAAATGGTCTTCCATAATTTAGGCGCGTAGCTCAGGGGTAGAGTACTTGCTTGACATGCAAGGGGTCGGCGGTTCGAAACCGCCCGTGCCTATTTTCCTTTCATGAGTCTACCTTCCCGAGGTTTGTTTTGACTTGAGACTGATACTATTTATTGCGCCCGAATATATGTCCCTTTAAAATATTAGATATTTGGATAACTGTGTCAGAAAAATTTAAGTACGTAATTTCAGTAAATATTAAGTAACCGTAATTGAAACTTTCTAAGAAATACAATGGCAGACGATAAAACCAAATTTGATCTTGAAACAATTCGCCACAGTACCGCTCATTTGATGGCTCAAGCAGTAAAACAACTCTTTCCAGACGCGCAAGTTACTATTGGCCCGGTTATTGAGGATGGATTTTATTATGATTTTTATCGCGAGTCCCCCTTCGTCCCAGAAGATTTAATAAAAATTGAACAGCGTATGAAGGATATATCTTCGGAAAGTCTTAATATTAAACGAAGAGAACTGCCTCGCGAAGAAGCATTAAGGATGTTCGACGAAATGGGCGAACCATTCAAACGTGAAATAATCAACGCTATTGAATCCGATGAACCTCTTTCTGTTTATTCTCAAGGAGATTTCACAGACTTATGTCGAGGGCCACATGTTGAGAACACAAAAATTTTAAAATCTTTCAAGCTATTAAATGTTTCAGCAGCCTACTGGAGAGGGGATGAACGAAACAAAGCGCTACAAAGAATTTATGGAACCGCCTGGAATACGGATAAGGAGCTAAGAGTCTACCTTAAACAATTAGAGGAAGCCAAAAAACGGGATCACCGTAAGCTAGGGAAAGAATTAGATCTATTTTCGATAACTGATGAGGTTGGTCCTGGGCTTATTCTCTGGCACCCAAAAGGATCACGAATACGTTGTTTAATGGAAGATTTCTGGAAAGAAGAGCATTTTAAAAATGGTTACGAGATGGTCCACTCTCCTCATGCGGCTAAAGCAGACATGTGGAAAAAAAGTGGGCACATGGATTTTTACAAAGACAACATTTTTTCACCTATGGATATAGAGGGTAAAGAGTATGTAATGAAACCTATGAACTGTCCATTTCATATCCAAATATATAAAAGTCGCCTACGCAGCTATCGAGACTTACCTCTAAGATTCGCAGAGTTGGGCACGGTTTACCGCTATGAAAGATCAGGGGTTTTGCATGGATTATTAAGAGTGAGAGGTTTTACTCAAGATGATGCACATTTATTCTGTCGTCCAAACCAGATTGAAGAAGAAATAGTCAAAGTACTAGACCTTATCTTGCTCATTCTTAGATCTTTTGGGTTTAATGAATATAAGGTGTATTTAAGTACCCGCCCAGAAAAATTTGTTGGTTCAGAAGAAGGCTGGGAACAAGCCACCAACGCACTCAAGCAAGCTTTAGAAACTTCAAAATTGAAATATGAAGTTGACCCAGGGGAAGGAGTGTTTTATGGACCAAAAATCGACATCAAAATAAAAGATAGCCTTAACAGGTTCTGGCAAGTTTCTACGGTTCAAGTCGATTTTAACCTTCCTGAGCGGTTCGGTATAAGTTATATTGAAGAAAATGGTCAGAAAAACCAACCTATTATGCTCCACCGCGCATTGATGGGGTCCTTGGAAAGGTTTTTTGGTTGCCTTGTCGAACACTATGCTGGAGCTTTTCCTTTATGGCTGGCCCCAGTTCAAGTGATTCTTCTACCAATCACTGACCAAAACCAAGAATATGCCGATGAAGTATTTAAAAAATTAATAAATAGTGGATTTCGCGTAGAAAAAGACTTGCGAAATGAGAAGATTGGGTTCAAAATCAGGGAAGCCCAAATACAAAAGATTCCTTACATGATTGTGCTCGGGGAAAAAGAACAAGAAAGTAACTGTTTGGCCGTTAGAAAAAGAAGGTCAAAAGAAACAGTTACTATAAACATTGATACATTTATTGATAAACTAAGCTTAGAGGTTAATAGAAAAACTTTAGGCGAATCGATTCAACCCATTTAGAGGAGATTTTTTTCTATTTCTAAGAAACAAGTACAGCGTATAAATGGCATGATCCGAGTAAAAGAAATAAGCCTCATAGGTAACGATGGTGAGCAGCTGGGAGTTTTCCCAACTCAAGAAGCTCTTAACATGGCAGGGGAAAAAGACCAGGATCTAGTAGAGGTAGCCCCTAACAGCAACCCTCCCGTATGCCGTATCATGGATTACGGTAAGTTTAAGTACCAGCAAAGTAAGCGTGCACATGAGGCCAAAAAGAAGCAAAAAATTATTCATGTTAAAGAAGTTAAGTTTCGACCTAATACAGATCAGCATGACTACGACTTCAAACTTAAGAATGCTCTTCGTTTTCTTGAGTCTGGGGACAAGGTTAAAGTACTTGTTTTTTTTCGCGGCAGAGAGATTGTTCACCGAGAAAATGGGCAAAAGTTACTTAAACGAGTAACCATAACATTGGAAGATATGGCTGTTGTTGAGCAGGAAGCCCAACAAGAAGGTAAGACTTTATGCATGATTTTTGCCCCGAAATCTCTTAAAAAGAAGGCTTGAGACAAGAAGAAGTGAAAGTATTTTTTTAAACGAGTTTAAAAAATAAATTAAATCGCAAGAAAGGCTAAACCGTAATGCCTAAGATGAAGACAAACAAAGGTGCCGCTAAGAGATTCAGTAAAACTGGTACTGGAAAAATTAAACGCAATAAAGCGTTTTCAAGCCATATACTGACAAGCAAATCCACAAAAAGGAAAAGAAACCTACGCAAATCGACGATTATGTCACCTGGGGATACTCGAAAAATGAGAGTATTACTTCCTTACTAGGAACTATGGTTTTTTCGATAATAAGTAAATTTTCAAGAATCTGATTTTAAGTATAGGAGAGTATAATGGCAAGATCAATTAACGGCACTGTTTCGAGACGCAGAAGAAAAAAAATTCTCGATCTAGCTAAGGGTTATCGCAGTATTCGTAGTCGAGCCTTCCGTAAGGCAAGAGAGTCTGTTGAAAAAGGCCTTTGCTACGCTTATCGTGACCGCCGAACCAAAAAAAGAAATTTCAGAAGGCTGTGGATAGCTAGAATCAATGCAGCAGTAAGGGCGGAAGGGCTTACTTACAGCCAGTTTATCCATGGCTTAAAAAAGGCTAATATCGAGTTAGATCGGAAAGTTCTTTCCAATCTTGCTATCGAAAACGTAGATTCATTCAAGGTGCTCACACAAACAGCCCGATCTCAACTGATTTCAGCTTAGTTGGCGAAACGGGCAAGGTTCCACAGTTTCTTGGTCTCCACACTCCTTTACCTCGAAAATGATCAATAAACTAAAACAATACCAAGATGATTTCAACTTACTCATCTCAAAGGTATCTTCTTTAAAAGAGCTCAAAGAACTTCGTTCTAAATTTCTTGGTAAAAAGGGTTGCGTTTCTCTTATGCTCGTTGAAATGCGCTCGCTTTCTGACGACCAAAAACCACAAGCCGGTAAGCATATCAACGAATTTAAAAAAAACATTGCAACGCTTATTCAAGAAAAAACGCAAGTTTTAGAAAAAGCAAGTGACCAAGCCTCAGTCAAGACCGAAGGATTTGATACCACATTATCAGGAAGAGGAAATTCTCCTGGATCGATCCACCCTATCAGCCAGATTATGGATGAAGTAATATCTATATTTTTTAGTCTTGGCTTTAGAGTAGAAGAAGGTCCTGAAATTGAAAGCGATTTTTATAATTTTGAAGCCCTTAATATTCCAAAAGATCACCCAGCGAGAGACATGCAAGATACTTTTTATATTGGGGAAGAGGTACTAAGAACCCACACCTCTCCTGTTCAAATTCATGTAATGGAGAATCAAAAACCACCTCTTCGCATCATTGCTCCCGGGAAAGTATTTCGATGTGATTCAGACATATCGCATACACCTATGTTCCATCAGGTAGAAGGTTTGATGGTAGACGAGAATCTTTCTTTTGGAGACCTTAAGGGCGTTATGAATAGTTTCTTATATGAGGTTTTTGGAAAACAAACCAAGACCAGATTCCGACCTAGTTTTTTTCCATTCACCTGTCCAAGCGCTGAAGTAGATATTGAATGTGTCATGTGCTCTGGGCAAGGGTGTCGAGTTTGCTCCAAGACTGGGTGGTTGGAAATCCTCGGATGTGGTATGGTCGATCCAGCCGTATTTAAGTCTGTAGATTATGACCCTGAAAGGTGGCTTGGCTTCGCATTTGGATTGGGAATCGAAAGGATTGCCATGCTCAAATATAAAATTAATGATATACGACTTTTCTTTGAAAATGACCTCAGGTTTTTAAAACAGTTCTAGAAGAGATAACAACTCTTAATCTAATCTTCTAGATTTTCTAACAATGTCTTTATCAAAATAATTAATAGACATTCCTGCATCCAGAGAGATACCTTGTGCATTAATCCCACTTGAACATTCGCTCAATAAAAATACCGCGCAATTTGCTACTTCCTGAGTCGTTAAGGCTTTTTTTCGCAAGGTCAGTTCTTCCGCATGAAGATAAGAATCAACATACCCTGGAATACCAGCGGATGCCGAAGTTTTTAGAAGCCCTGCATTAACCGAGTTGAACCTAGCTTTTGAAAAAGAACTAAACGATTTTGCTAAAAAGCATAAAGATGAATCAAGTGCGGCTTTAGCTGGAGCCATATAACCATAGTTCTCTGCAGCCATACTAGTTGTCGAAATGGAAATAGTTACCACTGATGCATTAGTGTCGAATAAATCTTTGAAAGCGTTGGATAATTGAATCAGTGAATAGCAGGTAATATCAACCGATTGCAAAAAATCATTTTTTGACGTTTCATGAAATGGTTTTAATCCCCCTGCGTAATTTGCAAAAGCGATAGAATGGACTAACCCATGTAATGTATCGATTTCGTTGGATACTGATTTTTGTAAAATTTTTATTTCATTTTCTCTTTCTACATCACACACATACACTGGTGATGGTGCAAGTATTTTTTCAAGTTGTTTCTTTCGTTCCTCCGTTCTGACACTATACAAAACATTGGCCCCTTCCTTCTGCAGGGTTTTTCCAATATAAAAAGCAACACTCTTTTTATTGGCAACGCCCGTAACAAGGATATTTTTATTTTCTAAGTTTAGAAAGCTCACACCGTCTCCGTTACTAGCATTGCTGTGAACTCCACGGTAAGAACTGTTCTCTCCTTTACTTTTACCTTTCCTGACATGTAGGCAGCCCGTCCAAGAATTTCTTTTAATGTTACCTCAACCCCCATAAGGTCACCTGGCAAAACTACTCGTTTAAGTTTGACATTTGAAATTCTAGTTATAAGTGGGATACGGTCATCATTAGAAGGAGCCCCCGCTCGCTTGCTCATAAGAATCGAACTGGACTGAAAAACTGATTCACAAATCAGGACACCTGGCATGATGGGTCGACCTGGAAAGTGCCCCGCAAAAAATGGTTCGTCTGCTTTTACCTGCTTCTCCGTTTTAATATAACTATCAGTTATTTCGATAACTCGATCAACAAAAAGAAACGGTTCCCGCTGTGGCATGTATTCAAGAAAGTTTTTCATATATTTTACAAGCCTCCTGTAACTTCTATAGTCGAACCTGTAATATAGGATGACTCAGTTGAAGCTATAAAAAGAACGGTGTTAGCTACATCCTCGGGAGAGCCGAAGCGCCTCAATGGAACTATATCTAAATATGACTGTTTTTTTTCTTTAGGCAAATCACCAATAAAGTCTGTATCTATAAACCCAGGAGAGACACAATTAACAGTTATTTTTCTTGAAGCTACCTCTTTTGAAAGTGACTTCATGAAAGCAACCTGTCCAGCCTTAGATGCCGCATAATTTGACTGACCTGAAAACCCAAACTTACCTATAGGTGATGTGATAATAATAATACGACCATATTTTTTGCGCATCATATTCTGTACCGAAAATTTACAGACATTGAACGTACCTGTGAGATTAGTATCAATAACCTTACCCCAATCCCTTTCCTGCATCATACCCACTATAGAATCAATACGAATGCCTGAACAATGAACTAGAATCTGAAGTTCTCCATAAGTCTCCTCGACATAACTATAAAAATCTTCTACCTGAGCATATTTAGTTACATCAAAAGAACGTAAATCAAGGGACTCCGAATACTCTTTTCTGGATTCTGCGAATTCTTTTGCGGCTTTATCATTTGAATGGTAAGTGGCCACAACTTTAGCGCCAGCCTTGAGCAAGGCTTCTGATACCCCTCGTCCAATACCCCGAGTTCCCCCGGTAACTAATGCTGTTTGCCCTTTGAAGTCGAATTCCATTAAGATTTATTTTATAAAGGTGGGATCTTAAATTAAACTGGCGCTGATACTGATACGATTTTTTTGGGTTCATCGCTAACTGAACGCATAAACTTGTCTACTTCATTGGCAACAATAACTCCATAATTAGCAGCACCAAGCCAACCTGACATGATAATTCCAACTGAACCCGAATGAAAAA
>JAPYPM010000122.1 GCA_029937635.1 Nitrospinaceae bacterium | reverse complement strand
GAACAAAGACTTATCAAAAAGGCACTGTATTACCCAATGCACAAGGAATTGCTAGTTTTTTAATAAGTTATATAAAGTAATAAAAAAAAACGAGAAGAGATAATGCCTCTTCCCGTTTCTTTGTAGGAGCGTATTCAAAGCCCGTTTTGAATGACGCCACAAAAATAACTATTTTTAAAGAATTTTAAAAGCCTATCTATACCTTCCTTATCGACAAAAAACTATAAAACAGAAATAGTTAAAATAAAGTCATATATATCAATAGCTTATACTATATTTTCTATAAGAGCAAGAACTTACTCTTTCATTATAAATAAGACCGTAATACCGCAAAGTCAAGGTTACTGACAACTCTTTTTCATTTAAAGAAAGTAATGTTAATCAATAAAAAAACGAAGACTTAGGTTCACTTATAGTCTAAGTTTCATTGGGGGTGGGTAATCAATATGGTACTAAATAGTCACAATATTCTCTTAAAAAACTACACAAATTTATATATTCTGTTCTGCAAGCCAACGCTCAGCTTCTAATGCTGCAGCACAACCTGTCCCGGCTGCTGTCACAGCTTGTCTATATTTATGATCATGAACATCCCCTGCAGCAAAAACCCCTTCAATATTAGTTTTTTGAGTCCCTGCTTTAACTTTGATATATCCAATTTCATCAAGGTCTAATTGTCCCTCAAACATTTGAGTGTTGGGTGTATGTCCAATTGCATAAAATATTCCTGCAACTGGGATGTCCTTCACTTCTTTTGATTTTACATTCTGAACTCGTGCACCAGTAACAAAATCATCACCAATAGCATCTTCAAATGTAGTGTCCCATATAATCTCAAGTTTTTTATTATCGAAAGCACGTTTTTGCATAATTTTTGAAGCTCTTAGTTCATCCCGCCGGTGTACAAGGTAAACAACAGAGCCAAATTTTGTCAGATAGCTAGCCTCTTCCACAGCCGTATCACCACCTCCTATAACCATTAGAGGTTGGTTTTTAAAAAAAGGTAACGCTCCATCACACACAGCACAAGCGGACATACCGTTATTCCACATTTTCTCTTCATTAGGGACTCCCATTCTCTTTGCTACAGCTCCGGTAGCGATTATCACAGATTTTGCTTTCACTTCTCTCTGTTCTGATTTAATTACAAATGGCCTTTTCGAAAAACCAACTTCAACAATATCCTCTCCAACCATTTCTGTACCAAAACGCTCGGCTTGCTTACGAAAAAGTTGCATCAATTCGGGTCCCTGAATCCCATCAGGAAAGCCAGGATAATTCTCAACATCAGTAGTGGTAGTTAATTGACCTCCAGCTGAACCGCCAGCTACATAACCTTCAAACATAAATGGTTTTAGGTTTGCTCGGGCTGCATAAATAGCCGCTGTATGTCCCGCAGGTCCCGAACCAATAATAACTAAATCTTTTAAATCTTCCATCAAACAACCTTTCTATTTTTTCGAATAGGCACAACGAAACCCCACATCGCTATATTTATACTCAGGAATTTTAGCAACTCGGTCTGAAGCTCTTAAGTAATGGCTCGGAGAATGCCATGCCCCACCACGGACGACTTTTTCTTTGCCTGTAGGTGACCCTGTTGGATTTAACACATTATTTTCTAATTGATAAGGGCCATACCAATCAAGTGTCCATTCATAAACGTTGCCTAACATATCGTAAAGATTATTTGAATTTGGGCGCTGACCACCTACATCGGTAGTAGAACCAACATTATATATCTGTTTAAAGTGGGCTCCACCCGGATTATCACCTTGAGCTGCATGTTCCCATTGTGCTTCAGTTGGAAGGTTTCCACCTCGCCATTTACAAAAAACCTGTGCATCTTCCCAAGTCACAAACACTACAGGCTGCTTCATACTACTAAAATCTTTTGGCCGCGTCTCGTGTAAATCGTTAGGATTACAAACCCCTTCAGCAAAACATTTCATATACTCCGAATTAGTCACTTCATATTGATCTAGACTAAATGATTTGAGTCTTAGGTTGTGAGGAATTTCATCTGAACACCAATCAGAATTTTTTTGCTCTTCGGCACAATATATATTACCTATAGCAAATTCGCCTGCTTTAAAATTTATCTGGCTACTCACCTTTGGTAATGCGTCTACAAGATTAAAATGTAGAGAAAAAATTATTACCACAAAAATATAAATGGAATAAATAAATTTTTTATTTTTCATATAACTCCCTAATCAAGAGTATTTAAAATAGCTTTTTTTACCTTCTCATAGTCTGCAGGAAGATTCACTGGAGCAAAAGCAAAGTCAGAAGATACTCCTTCAATCTTACCAGTATGATATTTATGAAGAAAATCAGTAAACTTTAACCCGTTGGCCGTTGACACAACAACAACCCGGTTGTTCTTTTTAATTTTACCTTGCTTAATCAGTTTTTCAAGTACCGCTAATGCAACGCCTGTATGAGGACAACAAAATAGACCTGTAAGATTTGCACGTCCAACAGCATTGGCTAACTCCGATTCAGAAGCTTCCTCAACAATTCCCTCAAAACTCTGCAGAGTTTTGATTGCTTTTTTCACGCTAACAGGATCACCTATCTGGATTGCTGATGCTAGAGTATTTTTAGCCTGAATCGCTTCAAATTTCTTAAATCCAGACATATAACTTCTATAAAGTGGATCAGCTTGCTCTGCTTGAGCGCAAATAAGTCGTGGATATTTATTAATCAAACCTAATTCTTTTAACATTTCGAACCCACGTCCAATTGCACTAATATTTCCTAAATTTCCGCCCGGAACTATAACAAAGTCTGGGACCTCCCAATTAAACTGCTCAACTATTTCAAAGCTAATAGTTTTTTGACCTTCAATACGGAGTGAATTCATTGAATTGGCCAAATAAATATCATTTTTTTCACAAACCTGTTTAACCAGCTTCATACAACCATCGAAGTCAGTATCTAGCGAAAAAGTAAGAACGCCATGAGTGATTGGCTGAATTAATTGAGTCAATGAAACCTTATCCTTAGGTAGAAATACAATAGCCTGGATTCCCGCAACAGCACAATAAGCCGCAAGGGCAGCTGAAGTATCACCAGTAGAAGCACAGGCCACAGCGCGAATATTTTTGCCCTCCGAAATCATTTGTTTTACCATAGAAACAAGAACTGTCATTCCAAGGTCCTTAAAAGAACCTGTATGGGACATTCCACATTGCTTTATCCATAAATCATCCAATCCAAGTTGACTTCCTAATCGTTCAGCCCAAAAAAGATTGGTGCCACCCTCCAAAGTTGAAACGACATTCATATTATCTAGATTAGGACAAACCCACTCTTTCTTACCCCACACAGAACTAGCATAAGGCCATTCATGCCTACCTACTCTGTCATTAAAAAGTGCTTTCCATTCATCGGGGCCAAGCTGTTTGAGAAGGTCTATATCATGTTGAACTTCTAGTAATTCATTGCATTGAGGGCATTTATAAATAATCTCATTAAGTGGATGTCTTCCAGAACAACCATTAATGCACTGAAACCAAGCATTGAGTTTTATCTTCATTTTTCTACTCTTATAAAATTTGATTTTTCATAAACAACTTTCAACTTATCAATTTCTCTAAGGGCAAGTTGAATATTTTTTTCGTTTGAATGGTGTGTCATCATAATAAGAGGGACAGCTTTACCTTCATCACAACGTCCCTTCTGGATAACAGAAAAAATTCCGATGGAATACTTACCAAGTATTCCTGAAATAAGAGATAACACACCAGGATTATCAAAAACACTGAACCGCAAAAAATATTCTGAGTCAATCGACTCAATATTCAAGATAGGAATCGTTTTGATTGATGTACTTAGAAATGACCTCGGTGAAACTCTCAATTTAGAACCAGACAGGATATCTCTACTTATTTCTATAATATCAGCGACTACTGCGCTTCCTGTAGGTAGCGACCCAGCACCATGCCCTATAAGAATATTTTCTTCCATCAAATCATCACATACTCGAACAGCATTTAAGACACCGTTTACATTTGCCATGAGATTACTTTGAGGAATCATCGCGGGGTGTACTCGTATATCAACTGAGTCTCCATCAAATTTTGATATAGCAAGTAACTTAATACGATATCCAAACTCCCGGGCACATTCAATATCATCTATTGAAACTCCAGAAATACCTTGAATCGTTATGTCACCAAAATTTACCGGTGTACCATAGGCCAACTGTGACAAAATAGCTATTTTATGGGCTGAGTCTATTCCCTCAATGTCAAACGTAGGATCAGCTTCAGCAAAGCCTTTATCCTGAGCTTCTTTTAGAGCTAAATCAAAAGAACACTGTTCATCGGACATTTTGCTCAGAATATAATTGGCTGTTCCATTAACGATTCCTTCTATAGAATAAATTTTATTTGCGACAAAAGATTCTCTAATTGCACGTATAATAGGGATAGCGCCACCAACAGCAGCTTCAAACCCAATTGACAACTGTTGGTTTTCAACTGCAGAAAAAATCTCACTCCCATGCTTTGCCAAAAGAGCTTTATTAGCGGTCACTACATGTTTGCCTTCGTTAACTGCCTGTAGTATCAAAGATCTTGCCGGTTCATAGCCTCCGATTAACTCCACAACAACATCCACTTCAGGGTGTTTAATTACCTCCTGAGCTTGTGTTGTTAATAGTTTTGGATCAACCCTAACACCTCTATCTGACGTAATGTCTAGGTCAGCTATTTTAACAACTTCAACAATTGCACCAAGGCGTTTTCTAATAACATCGCTGTTATCTTGTAAAATTTTCAAAACACCAGAACCAATTGTTCCGAAACCAATTATGCCAACGTTTATTTTGCGCATCATAAAATTTCAAAAAAAAATGACCAATAACTAAACTAGAAAAACATCCCAATAATAAGATCTAAAAAAGTTCACGAATTCCTCGTATTGCTTGTCTTATACGGTGTTCATTCTCAACCAATGAAAAGCGCACAAATGTATCTCCCCCTTCTCCAAAACCAATTCCTGGAGAAACTGCAATTTTAGCCTTATCTAAAAGCAATTTAGAAAACTCAAGTGATCCCATGGGTTTGTACTTATCTGGAATTTCTGCCCAAACAAACATAGTAGCCTTAGGTTTTTCAACTAACCAACCAGAACGATTTAAACCTTCACAAAGGGCATTTCTTCGACTACAGTACATCTCTCTTATTTCAGTAACACAATCTTGAGGTCCATTAAGTGCGACTGTTGCTGCAATCTGAATAGGCTGAAACATCCCATAATCTTGATAACTTTTAATTCTTGATAATGCGTAAATAAGATCTTTATTGCCAACGGCAAACCCGACTCTCCAACCCGGCATATTATAACTTTTAGACAAAGTGAAAAACTCAACCCCAACGTCTTTGGCCCCTGAAACCTGAAGAAAACTAGGTGCCTTATAACCATCATAAACTAGATCGGCATACGCAAAGTCATGAATCACAATTAGATCATGCTCCTTAGCAAACTCTACAATTTTTTCAAAAAATTCAATTTCAACAATTTCAGTGGTAGGATTCGCCGGAAAGTTTATTATGAGTACTTTTGGTCTTGGCCAGTTTCTTTTAAATGTATCTAGAAGCGCTTCGAAAAAATCAATGTCCCTATTCATTGGAACCTGTATCACATCAGCATTAGAAAGTATAAAAGCATAGGTGTGAATTGGATATGTAGGAGTTGGAACAAGGATTGAATCACCCGGAGAAGTAATTGCCATTGCAAGATGAGAAATTCCTTCTTTTGATCCTATGGTTGCAATAGCCTCCGATTCTGGATCAAGCTCAACATCAAAACGATTTTTATACCAATCAGTGATAGCCAAACGTAGTTTATAAATTCCCCTTGATAAAGAGTATCGATGATTTCCATTTTTAACTACTGCTTCACACAATTTATCAACAATGTGCCTGGGTGTTGGTTGATCTGGATTACCTAAACCAAAATCTATAATATCTTCACCTCGCTGCCTTGCCTTATGTTTAAGCTCGTTAACAATACCTAATGTGTAAGGTGGCAAACGATCTATACGTGAAAAATTTTTCATGAAATAAATTCGATCAAAAAAATTAAGAAGACAAAAGGCGGACGTTATGTCAAAAAAATTGCACTGGTTTTTTTATAAAAATCCATCCCCCTACAGAAGAGGAAAAAACCCGGGAGGCAGTAAATGCGCTCATAAAAACAATGGACTAAAACAGGCGTACAATATCATAAATCCTAAAAACCAGCAATTGTATTAGGTAACCTTTATTTACTATTTTTTATTGAAAAATTAATTTATGCGATAGTATGATCTGCCTAAAGAATAATCCAATAAAAACAAATATCCAAAAAATATTTATTGTATGAGCAGACCAAATCTCCATTACTTTCAATACTAAAGAATGAAAGACACCCCTTTTAATTACTAAAGTTTACCTTATAAATTATTTATAAACCGGCAGTTTAAATTAGCAAACACCTATGGATTATATAAATATTATATTGCTTGGTATCATTCAGGGATTAACAGAGTTTCTCCCCGTTTCAAGTTCTGGCCATCTAATTCTAATTCCAAAAATATTTAATTTTAAAGATCAAGGTTTGGCAATGGACGCAATACTACACCTTGGAACATTACTAGCTATTATTATATATTTCCGTAAAGACTTAGCT
>JAPYPM010000121.1 GCA_029937635.1 Nitrospinaceae bacterium | reverse complement strand
CTCCAGTCTAGTTTTAGCGATGTTAAAAATTATTAAAAATAAGCCAGCCTCAATAGATGCAACTTATTTGTAATGTATAAGGAGATAAAATACGAATGTCTTTTTAAGCAGTATTAGAATCCATTAAAGATATCCCCCTTCCAAAGGATATCTAAAGACTGCTACCTTTTTCTTTTTATTATTTTCCATTAAGGGGCTCCATCTTCCCTTACTCCTTTAATTCCAGGTTAACAAAACGCGTCACGTTAGAATAATTATGGAAGTACCTTGATGGAATTATGTAACCGCAATGATAATAGGTTGGTCACTAGCTTCTTAAAAGTATACCTATTAGAGGATTAATAAATAAACTCACAAAATTTTTGGTTTTCTATTGATTATATGTAATTTAATCTCTCAAATGTCTCTGTTCTATAGATTTAGGTATTTTTTTCACACTTTCCTTCAATAAAGATCCCCTATCCCGTCAAAAAAACAACCCTCATTCTTCCTGATCTTCTCTCACAAACAATAATGTATCTTTATAAACACTTTAATCTAATAAGTTTAACGAGTTATCTAAAGGTTTTTAGGAACTATTTCGATCTAAAGGTATAGAGATTGCATTATTCTCAATAAACGTCTGAATATAAAAATTGGAGAATTCTATGTTTCACAAAGCAATATTCGATGCTGAGCCAGTGTTTGATTCTAATTTGTACGTAGAAGATTTTTTGCCCGTGTTTTCGGTAATAGCATTCGGATACATTGTGTCCTGCTTAGCATTTGCATTTTTAAACTAAACCTAATACCTCCGTGGCACTTCCAGTTATCTTTTGGCTTTGTCTCCTCCAGACAGTTGTAATGCCACGGTGGTATTTTCAAAACTAGGAGAAAATTATGATTACTACATTTATAAGTGTCTTTGTATTGTTAGTTGGATATTTGTCATACCAGGTTTTCACTGATTACAGAGTCTTTTCTAAGCATAAAGCCAAGAAAATGCATGCACACAAATTGTCCTCATGAACAATTCATATACATTTCTAATGAAATCAATTATGGTATCAGTTTTGGGAGCATCTGTCCCAGCGGTGCTTTTCTATTTTGCACTTTGAATTCTCTGGGGAATATTGTAGTGTCTCCTACGGACCCTTAATTTTCTCCAAGCTCTCTTAAACCATATCTATAAGACTCCCCTCAATTAGGAAGTCATCATAGAGTTCTCTTTTTATAGGCCACTCTTGTTTTGATGATCATCATTTTTTTCCATTACTATAAACAAAATAGTGATTTTCCTAAATAATCTCAAAAATTAAGTACATTATTAAACATGGCATAATTACTTTAGCGTGCCAAACTCTTACTTGATTAAAGCAATTCTATTCATTATGTTTCATTTTAGTAAACAATTAAACTCATCTAATTTACTATGAATAGTCACAGTAGAAAAAAAAAATAACGAAATGGCGTTAACAACATGTAAAGAGTGCTGCAAGGAGATTAGTAATAGGGCAAAGACATGTCCCCAGTGTGGTCTGCCAATAAGGTTTGAGGCTGGTTGTGGAACCTATTTATTGATTTTTTTATTTGGCATGATTTTTCTTTTCTCAAGCTGTAAAGAAATGATCAAAAGCCAATACAGTGTATTTTGGGAAGAGCGATTTATTAAGTAACGATAAAAATTATTAGAACAAAAATCAAGATTTTTAGCTGCTAAAGAAACCTATTAGACATACATATGGTTTTTCATAAAGCTTTAAAATAAAATATAATTTTTATTTTTTTTCAGCTATCACCTCATAGAAACTTAATGGCCTGTCAAAACAATCGAAATAACTCTTTTCTTTAACTTCCGATTAATTTTAAATACAAAGTATAAATTTAAAATTTCTTAAAAAAATTAGAAATCAGCACCATACGTTTTAAACAAATTTACAATATCAATATTGCCGTGAGCAATTGCTATATGAATAGGAGCTCTCCCGTCTGATCCTATAGCATTAATATTAGCTCCATGATTAATAAAGAGTTGAATCAGCTTTAAATGGCCCCACTTTGCAGCTTCATGCAAGACAGTCTCACCATCATTATCTGGTAAGTTAATTGCTATCCCCTTATTGAGCAAAAAACTTGCTATAGCTAAATCACCTTTTTCCGCTGCCCAGTGAAGAGAAGTACGACCTAAGCGATCCTTAAGCCCGAGTTTAGCACCACTTTTTATTAGATATTTTGTCAATTCAAAATTTTTATTTGCAACAGATGCATGCAGAGGCGTCCCGCCCCACTCTGTCCTGTTATTTACATTAGCTCCAAAATTAATGAGCTGTTGAGCTGCATTAAAATTTCCTTGATCTGCAGAAAGATGAAGCGCTGTGTATCCATAATCATCTTTAGCTTCGAAGTTAGCACCCTTATCTTTTAAAGTTTGGATCATGACAGGTAGGTTTTCAAGAGCCGCAACGTGAAGAGGAGCAAGTCCCTCAATATCAGAAATATTCACATTCGCTCCTAGTTCAAAAAAGTATTGAACGAAGTTCAAACGGTCATAAAAGACTGCCTTGTAAAGGAGTGTGTATCCCAACTGGTCTTGATAATTAATATCAGTGTCAGAAATGAGTATTTTTGCATTTTCTAGGTCACCGATCTCAATTGTTTTATACAATAATATACGAGCTGAAGGATCGTAAGATGAAAACGATGAATTTCCAGTTAAAAATAATAAAGCACTCGACAAAGTTAAAAAATATAAAATGGCCTTTGTTATCATAATCTTAATTAAATAATATTAGTACTATTGAATGTAAAATGACTCCTCAATTTTTATGACAGTCCAGGCAATAATAACTTCAAAGAGTCTGCAATGAAACCAATGGCTAAACTTCCCAATAAAAGGCCCATAGTTTGGGTTATAAATTTAATTCCAGTCTTCCCTAGATTATTTAGAATCATTTTTGATAAGCTCAGAGCCAATCCTACCAATATGCCTATTACAATAAATTCTCCAATAAAAACTAATTTAATCTGCCAAGCATAAATATTATTAGACTGAATAATTACAGAGCTCATAGCGGCCGGGCCTACCAGAAGAGGAAAAGTCATAGGCATAAAAGCTATATTTTCTTTTTCTTCTTCATCATCGGGATATAAAAATGATGTTTTACTGTTTACTAGCATAGTAAAAGCAACATAAAGCAAAAAAACACCTCCCACCAATTCAAAAGCTGGCATCTTGATACCAAAAAAAACTAATATATATCCTCCAAATAAAAAAGAGACCGACAATAAAATAACAACCGCGCAAGATGTCTTTCGTACTACAGATCTATATTCATCAATAGTCTTGTTTTCCGTTAACCCCATTACCACCGGAATATTTCCAATAGGGTCAATTATGGCCAATAAGATCACGAACGTTTTAATAAGCTCTATTGTGTCAATCATTTAATACAATTATTTTAAAGTTCCTATTTTAAATAGTTTTAACCATATACCTCTATGATATTCAGGGACACTAGTTGGTTTTAAAGCATGAGATAAACTTTTGTAACTACTGAATTTTACCTAAATAACATAATAAAGTTCTTTTAATTTATCGGAGGGAAGGGCTTCTAAACTAATTAATAATAAACTAATGAAGCTAGTTTCTCACAAGTTAAATCTAGAAAGGTAGCCCATTTTTAAGAACTAGAATGAACTATAAAATTGAATATCTTTTTTAAATGGTTAAGTTTGTACAATCAAAATAAAGAACGCTCTTCCCTAAAATTCTGCAGAAGGAAAGAGCGTTCGCAGGAGGAGACCTGCATTAACAAACAAATTAAGTGTAAAACACAAACATTAACATTCCATTAATTAAGAATTAATCTTTGATTAATCAAGAATTAAAAACCCCTAGTATAGATAATGTTTTCCTAGAGTATCTTATTGTTATTGTAGGTCTGCGTGAAAAAAATTAAAGAAACTAGGTAGAATATAGGAATACTTCTGACTCTAAATATAAAAATATATTACATAGATAACTGGATAAGGAAATTAATTCAATACAGTCAAACTTGTACCTGGTAGTAATTGACTTTATTAAAAAACCGACCAATAGGAGGTAAAAATTTTCTTAAAATATCCTCACTTTTTCACATGGTTGTTCCTGGCATATAAATAATTCCTTGAGGAGTATCATGGCTATGAATCTCTCCTCCAAAACCAAGCATTTTTGAGGCGCGTTTTGCTTCTTCTGGGGTTTTATAAACGTGATCCATAATATCTTGACTCATACCCCCCGATCCCTCCTTTTGTTGTTTGGCTTCTGAACCCTCAGCCTGATGACCTCCAGACCCCTCTCGTCGACCAGGATGCAATCCCTGACTTATCTGCAATAAAGCTTCTCTTAGTTCCGTATAAAACTTTGACTTTTGCGTAAAACCCTCCAACCTTCCTAATTCTTTTTTATTTACACTATCCCAGATGATAAAGGTGGGTGTCCCAAGTATTTGGTCTATTCGCCCTTCTTCCATAGCTTTCATAAACCATTTTGGAAACTTATCCCCTTCGATCGAAACTATTTTGGCTGGGGTTTTTTTCCCCATTTCACTCTGGATATATTCTTGCAAAACCTCATCCTGCCATTTTTTAGAATTCTTGGAATTTTTACCACAGACAACCAGCAACTCGTTGGCTAGAACTTGACTGGAAAGTAAAACAAAAAAAGTAATGAAGAAAATTATTTTATTCATAGGCGCATATCCTTAGAAATATAAAAGCACAACTATTATAAAATTATAAATATTTTTTTAATTACTTGTTAACGATTCTTGAACATAAAGAGGGGACACCCATTAAAATTTTTAATCCCAATTCACTACCAAAATCTCCCAACTTATTAATTTTAATACAATTCACACAGACAGTTATACTAAAAAAAACATTACTTTTATTCTTTTATTAAGTGGATTAAAAATCCAAAAATGCCTCACTACCGCTCTGCATATGATCATTTTGCTGAATCAAACCGTATAAAACAAAGTAGCTAATTAACATTAACTTAGAGTGAATCATCAATTAAATATATTTAATTTAAAAAAACTAACAATGTTTTTAATTATCTTAATAACGATATATAATCAAAAATAACTTCAGTTTTTCTATGAGAATTAATTTTTTAGAAATGCAATGTGTAGAATGTTTTATGGGAAGAATAGTGTAATAAAAATTTATTATATCAACTAAATTAAAAACATAAATATGGACACAGAGACCTACATAATTTATGGAATGACTTTCGGTTTCTTGGCTCTTTGGCTACTTTTTAGTTTGGCTAAAAAACTAGGCAACTCTTCAAGGTTTCCTAAGAAAGAAGAAGACCAAAAAATCAATAAATAGATTGTATTATTTTTATTTTGATGCTCTTTGGCTTTAAGAGCACAAACCTATTTTGATGCCCTCTCTAAACCAGCATCTCAATTTAATACATTAACCTAACTTTAAAAAGTATTTAGAGTTATTCTAGAAATAATTACAACAAAATGTTTCTTTAGTTACAATTTATTGCGTAGCAAAATTTTCTCCTGGAAGCCCATTGAAGGCAATCATCCTTTCAAGGTCTTTCGAGTCAGGGACCCTTTTGAGCTTCCAACCTACTTATTTAGTAATTGTTCTCTCTAGCTTTTTACCTATCGTGGTATGATTCCAATTATAAAGCCCATTTATTCAGTCAACATCACCTTCAATTACTTCTTAATTTAACTATCAACTGATTTGCTCTTTTTGCCTCTCTAAAGCACGTAATCGCCTTGCTTCTTTTTTATTTATTTTAGTTTTTACTTTTTTTTGCACAGTCTGTTCTCCTTCCCAACCAACTTTATCTAAAAAGTGATCATATCCTCCATGAAAATATTCTGCTCGTCCTTGATGAAAAATAATTAGATTTTTAACTAAGCTTTTTAAAATAAGTTCCGAGTGGGTAACTATGACTACTGCACCGGCGTAATCATTCAGCTCTTCAATTAATGATTCAATAGATTCAACATCTAAGTGATGGGAAGGCTCATCTAAAAGTAATATATTGGTCGGGTGAGAAATTATTTTCCCTAACAAGACCCGACTTCTTTCACCCCCAGACAATACACTTACTTTTTTTTTACTTAAGTCTCCATCAAACATCATTGCTCCACAGATGCTATGGGCGGCTTGTAGAGAAAGACTAGGGTTTTCTCGTAATATCTCATCTATCACACGATTCTGCGCATCGAGTCGGTCAATATTAGTCTGGCCGAAATGTCCTATACGAGTAGAAGGATGCTTAATAATAGATCCCGAACTGTAAACTAATTCACCTGCTAAGCAATTTATCAGTGTCGACTTACCTTTCCCGTTGGCCCCAATAATTCCTATACGATCTTGACTCCCAATAGAAAATGACAAACTAGAAAAAATATTATTTTCAGGTTTACTGTCATAGGAGAACGAAAGATCTTTCATTGTCATTAATATTTTTCCAGGACATGAAAGATAATTAAACCGAAATCCTAAATTCTTTTCAGTGTCAAGTTTTTCCATGGTCCCCATTTTTTCCATCATTTTTAATCTTGACTGAGCCATAGAAGCCTTGGAAGCCTTGGCTCTAAAACGATCCACAAGAGACTGCATTTCTTTTCGTTTTGTCTCCATGTTTTTTCTGGTTAACTCATACGCCTCTTCCTCTTGAATAATTTGCTCATAAAACTTTATGGTATCACCCTTAACTTTTTTGGCCTTTTTCCGGTGGATGCCAAGCGTATGAGTA
>JAPYPM010000120.1 GCA_029937635.1 Nitrospinaceae bacterium | reverse complement strand
TTTAAATGGGGTTGGATTGATGCAAGAACTTTTAGCGAACCACTTGGAAGAAAAACAAAAAGCTCCTTGCTCTTATAGAACAAGGTGTTTTTATATGTTTTTTCGAGGCGAGAAACTATAAAGAAGTAACTTACAATACAACTAACAACCTGAATAAAAGTGTAAACTAGCATAAATATCAAATGTATACAAATTTTATTTTTTTAATTTTAAGGATGTAGCTTTGAGCCTAAGGGTGATCAATAG
This sequence comes from Nitrospinaceae bacterium, assembly GCA_029937635.1. Lineage (GTDB taxonomy): Bacteria > Nitrospinota > Nitrospinia > Nitrospinales > VA-1 > Nitromaritima. The sequence goes on along the minus strand of JAPYPM010000120.1, from coordinate 6,566 downwards.
TCCCGAAGACTCTAGCAAATTTTCTTAAATACAGTCCAGCTTTATGAGCGAGGTAGGTTATTATTTTGATGTGCGATAAGAGACCGATGCCCTCTCAAGCTTGGTTAGGCATATTGCTTTTGGATGTGCTAAATCAAAAAAAACATCTCCTGTACATCCCATTTGGCTAGGGTTGTATGAACCAAATATCTGAACTCCGGTCAATTTTGCAATTTTATGGACTTTTGATTCAACAACGTTTAAAGCAGTTATTCCGGAATGCTCTACAACGTCCCATACTGCTGGATGGTAAGGAGTCAAAACGAAGATTACTTTGAACTTCTGTTGCTGTAGATGGTTGACAAGAAGAATGAATAGCTCAACCGCCTTTTCATTCACCCACCGCGAGCCGCGAATTTTAATGGCAACACCAAGTGTATGAATGTCAATGATTTTTGAGAGCTGATTGTGAGACCCATTAGAACTAATAAGGCTACCATCTGGCAGCATTACGGGATGCTCTAGTCCTACTTGGTGGTCAAATTTTCTTTGAACATTTTTAAATGGTAGAGTTTTCTCAGACCATATTAGTTGCAAAGAACGCAGAAGATACTCACGATTAATGAGATTACGTATGAGAGCAATGGTTGAGAAAGTATTGTCATAATGGTATTTTCCTTCAAGTTTTAATTTCATGTTAATGAAGTTCTGCATATGGCGGGTCCACCTTGAATCACGATTAAAATTAAAATTGCCTAGGTCAATCCCAAAAATAATAACCTTAGGAGGTTTTTCGTTTTGAAGGATCGTTTCTGACAGTGCCAAGAAATCTTCAAGTGAAGCACCACTAACTCCAAGGTTTATTAAGGATGGGCAGTTATCGGAAAGTGACCGCTCTTTTCTGACAGAGCTGATTCGCATGACACGGCTACTTCCAATAACAGCACATTGAGCCGTGGTTGGACGAAGAGCAAGTGCATGCTTAAGGTCACGCTCATTCCAAGTGTCATTTGCAACGATTATACCGTGGTCTGATTGAACCAGTTGCTTGATAATTTGTTTTGGTGATGACCTGTTGTAACTATCAAAAATAGAGAGAGGTGGATAGATTTTACCTGGGTTGGCAGTATAGTTTATTGTGGCGACCACAATTAAGCTGAATGAACCTAACCCTGCTATCAATTTTAGATATTTTGAAAATGGAGAGTGAGTCATCTTGTGTTTGATGCTAGTAAAGGTTCTCATCAAATCCTAGAATTGAAAATAGAGGAACTCGCTGGTCTGTGTCAAGCTTAGTATGCAAATGATAAAGATAATGAAGGTAAAGAAAGCCCATGGTATTGTGGGTCTCCATTCAATCCAGCGATGACGTAGACGTGGTAACTCTTTCTCGTATGTTTCAAGGGCAGGGCGGTAGCGATGTAAAAGCTGTTGAGTGTTGGGGAGAAACATGGAAGCAAGAAGTAAGGCCATAACCCATGTAATTCCTAATTTTGGGTTTTCCCCGAAAGCGTTATTGTGGAACATGCCGTGGAAGACGACTCCATATTCCAATAGCCACTGCTCTACATTACCAATCTTGCCTATCAGCAATGGTGATAAGGATAGCCCGTGTCCTCCTAGCATTGCTGTCAGCATATTGCTTGCTCCATCCATACTCTCAGCACGGAATAGCACAAAGGAAAGAACAACAGCTAAAAAAGTAATGGTTCGTCCAATTAAATTGGCTACCACAGTTGATCTTATAGCTCTTTCGGCAGGAATTTTTTTCTTAATCTTAACCCATACACTGTAGATTACAATATAAGTGCCATGGGCTAGCCCAAATAAAATAAAGTTCCAGCCTGCCCCATGCCACAATCCTACCCAAAAATAAGAAAACATTATAGGTAATAATATCGTTAAAATGAATAAGCTGACAGAACTGTAGTTTTTTATGAGTGCATATCTAGTTAATGATAATGCGATAGGGTTGAACAAATAATCTTTTATCAGGCGTGATAATGTGATGTGCCAACGTCGCCAAAAAACAGCTATATTATTCGCCTTATAAGGCGATAAAAAATTAAAGGGAAGAGTTATACCAAACATACGAGCAAGGCCTATTGCCATATCAGAATATCCGGAGAAATCAAAATAAAGCTGAAAACTATAGGCAAGAGCACCACTCCATGCTTCGAAAAATGTCAGGTAAATACCATGTTCAGCTACCGTAAATACTGGAGTAGCATAGGCAGCAATACCATCAGCAAGAACTACTTTCTTAAACAAGCCAATAATAAAAATCGTAAACCCTATTGCCAAATTACTTGACTTCAGCCCATAGAGCGCATCTTTAGCAAACTGCGGCAACATTTCCTTATGATGTACAATTGGCCCTGCAATCAATTGTGGGAAGAAGACTACAAATAGACAATAATGGAGAAAATTATACTCTCTCGTTTCGCCACTATATGCATCGATCAGGTAGGTAATCTGCTGAAAAGTAAAGAAAGAAATTCCAAGAGGTAGGATGATTTGCTCAAATATAATATTATTGCTAGTTAGAACATTGATATTATCAACGAAGAAATTGGCATACTTAAAATATCCCAGTACCCCGAGGTTTCCTGCTATACCCAAAAACAACGTCAACTTGTGAGGCTTGCCCAGTAATGAAAAACCTACTGAATAATTAAACAGAATTGACCCAAGTATCAGTCCGAGATAGGCAGGGTTCCACCAGCCATAGAAAAACAGTGACGCACCTACTAACCAACTAATGGCAACTTTATGGTATCCTTTTTCCCCTATCAGATGAAACCCAACTAATGTAACGGGAAGAAATAAAAATAAGAATACGTATGAATTAAACAGCATATTGGGGATTAAAGTAGATCTATTGGAAGGTCTGGGATCTCTATATCATCTAAACTTTTTGACCATGTAGTGGCTCCTGAAGTATCATTTTTCAATGCTTCAAAACCTAATTTAAGATAATGATCACGAACAATTTCATTTCGTTCGGTTGGTATATACACTCCAGTTATTTTTTTTACGCCTTCTAATTTTGCAGACTTTACTATTTCATAAAAAACTATTTCTTCGAGTCTTCTACCCACAACCCGACAACTCATAAGCCAAGTATCTATAAACCATTCTTCAGTACTTTTCTTGCAGATAACAACACTAACCATTCCATTATCCCCAAAGGCATCTGCTAAACGCACTTGAAGAGTGAAGTATTGATCGTTCTTCATGAAATCACGTGTCTGACTTTCATTATGACGATATGTAGTTAGATTAAATTGGTTAGTTTTAGAAATCAGTTGTACTATGCGCTTGATACCGTTTTCACCAAAAGGTTGTAAATCCGCCTTCATCTGCAAAGTCTTTAAATATGTGTTTAGGTCTGTTGACGTCTCACGAAGAGCAACACGCTTGGCGTTGGCCTGATAATTTTCCACACGACTTTTGTCTTCATCTGAAAAATATACAGCTTCAAAATATCCTGCCGCAAGTAAAGTGCGCGGATAATATGCTGGATCCTCGGGTAATTCTGGTACAGCAACTTCTGGTAGTTCGTAGCGTACTCGGTCTCTCTCTACAGGATTGTCATCAAAAAAAACAATTGATTCCAATCCTAGATTCAGTGTTTCAGCAATAAACTGAATATTAGGTACCTTGTCTTGCCAGTTAGCCCGAAAAACCGCAATATGACTTTCATTCAGCAACATATCAGGGTGCTCGCGAAAAGGAATACGTGCTGTAGTATCATTGTTCTTGGAACAAACAGCTAGAACAATCCCTCGCTGACGTAGTTTTAAAACTGTATTCTGGACTGCCAAATAGGCCTCGCCCACAGCATTGCCTTGACCGAGTTCTATCCCACTCAGGCCATCATCTCCAATTACTCCACCCCATAAGGTATTATCCAGATCTAATATCAAGGCGCGCCTTGCCTTACCAGACATAGCGGAGATAATACGGCAAACCTGTTCGGCGTAAAACGGCACCAACTTTTGAGCAAAGGGTAATTTTGCCATGTGATACATTACCGGATCATGCCAGTTTGCCAGTCCGACGGTTTCTGCAATAGCAGCTACATCCAGCAAAAAATCATCTGTTCCAACAACTTCACTCACCAGACTGGAATTAAATATATTGATGAACTGGCGTGGTGTGTTGTTGACTTGGATGTCAAAGTTGCCAAAAAAGCTCTCTGGCTCATGGGCACATGTCTGCATGATGCAGGGCGCGCCATATCTCTGCTTAAGTTGAGAGCGAATGATATTTAAATGATCCAGCGCCCCATGAACTGCATCAGTATCTTTGCCAAAGGAGGGTATATTACCCTGACCAGGTAGCCCTTTGTAGTCAATAGCAATGAGAATGGCATCCATTGCCACACCTTTAAACGCTTCTACTTCCCCTATTGCTACTTGCGCCGCTTGGCCATAAGGGGCTTCATGTACCATTAATGAAAAACCATAACGTGCAGCTGTTGTTACTAATGCCGGAACAATAATAGATGTGGTGGTATTGGAGACAATACCTAGACTAAATGGCTTTAAAGGTCTAAGACCCTTATTATCCTTTTGTGCAATGGCAATGGCCTTTGCTATACGGTGAATCTGGTTAATGTCCAGAGCATATCCAGCCAGCTTACGCAGGAGACTACCAGGTGACTTTTCATGATTTGCAGTTTGCAATTGTTCATTAAAGTCATCCGGCACGCGAGGCAACCATTCCAGATTGACATAGAGTTCATCACTCATCATTAAATACCAGCTTATCTATCCCCAAATAATGTGATCCGATCTACAATTTCTTGTCCGACCACATCAGGACTGCTTATTTGATCTGAACTTCTTAGCGATTCTAGAAATCTTTCATCAAAAGCTTTTAGCATACCTGTATCAGTAAAATTTGGTGAGACCGTTATGACGTCCAGCCAACGATGTTCGGCTTTTAAGACGGCGAGTAAACCTTGTAAACCATATTTAGCAGTAATATACGCCCCGAGAGAGGTTGAATTAGCTTTTTCAGTTGTTCCCATAGCATCAGATAGTATCCCAACGACAATTCCTTGCTTGCGCTTACTAAAGACTTTACGCACCAAGCCAGCCAGCAAACGCTGGTGTCCCAAAACATTGACACGCCATTGATTTTCCATATCTTGCTCACTAATATGCCCAAAGGAAGTTATCTGCAAGGCAGCTGATGCTCCCAAAACGACACCCACCAGAACAGCATCACTTGCAGCTAGATTGGCCACAACTCGATCCACGGCATTCAAATCAATTAGGTTTAACTCAATTGCTTCTCCGTCGACAGCTTTGGCAAGGTCCTCTGCTTTTTCGCGGTTACTCTTATAGACTATAAGCGGTGTATAAGAAGTTTTTATCAGCTTATGGGCTAAAGCTGCACCGATCCCGCCACTACCTCCGGTAATTAGAAATGTTTTTTTTTGCATTGTAGTAATTATTCACTGCTCATCAGGATTGAAAATCTGAACACCCGCACTTCCTTTTGCCAGTTTCTTACCTTGAGATGTAATCTTGAATTTAAATTCGATAGAGGATGTTGCTTCTGAAATATGTTCAACTCGCGCCTCCAATTCAGCCGTCTGTCCAACCAGAAGAGGGTGCGCAAAATAAATATTGAGACTACTCCATAGTGCATCACGGCCTGGAAGGTGCATGCCCACCATTCTTGATATTTGAGCTACCAGAATGCCGCCATACACGACCACACCATCAAAGCCTCTTGATGTCGCAAAGTTTACATCTGTGTGTAATGGATTTATATCACCAGAGATTTTCACGAATGATTGCATCATTTCATCTGTAGCTTTAAAGACGAATCGCTCGACTAAGCCTTCATGCAGGCTGTGTAGTGAGTGCATTTTGGGTTTATGAGACATTAGTCTAATTTAGACTTTAAGAGATCAATAAAATTCCCCACATTTTTGAGGCCATTGAGTTCTATTGTCTTAAATTTCACACCAAATTTAATTTCATGAGCAACTATTAAACGAATATGGGATAAACTATCCCATTCTTCAATATCGTCAGCTGTCATCTCTGGAGTGACCACAAGACCATCATCATCAAAGACCTCGCGAAAAATAGCGTTTATTCTATCGATAAGGTTTGTTCTTTCCATAGCTACTCTGCTGATCTTTTTATAGGATAATCACAACATTGGAGCGCAGTGTGTCATTTTCCAAAGGCTAATTCTACACAAATCTAATAGACAAGAAAGCAGTTTTAGAGCCACAGGAAGGATGGTACGGGGTGTGATCACATTCCAGATTTACGTGGGAAGCTTCTTTGAACATTTACAGAGCAATATTTCCTTGGGTAGTTGAATAATAAATAAGAATATTTAGGAGAATTTAGTAATGAAAGCTTATAGGGTTCATGAGTACGGAGATGCTGCAAAATTTATTGAAGATGAAGTTAATAAACCTAGTGCAAAACAAGGGCATGTTGTTGTTGAGGTGAAAGCCTCAAGTCTTAACCCCATTGACCATAAGCTCCTTAAAAGTGATTTGGGAATTAATCCTGCCTTACCTGGAATCCTTCATATGGATGTGGCTGGGG
>JAPYPM010000119.1 GCA_029937635.1 Nitrospinaceae bacterium | reverse complement strand
CCATATTGTTAAGTCCATTGAGATGGTTTTCGTTTTTTTATTCGTATCCCCCCTTCAAAGGCCAAAAGCGCTCCAAAAGATAGAACGCCTGTATGTGTTCATCCGTTTTCAAGGTCTTGCTATCCAGAATTTTTGTGAACACTTTTGGATGGGGAAATAGCATCCAAGATGGACACATGCTAACTGGAGGTTACTAGTAAGTACCTATGCTTCGGTGAGTTAATGGAAGACTCGAGCCTAAACGAAGGTAAATGATTATAAAAAAATATTGCAGGGTTTTATTTTAAACGAATATTAAGTTTTCGATTACACTTGAGTTTTTAAAGTTTCATACTTAATCGCCTCCTTATAATATTTTAGCTACTTGCTAAGTTTTTAATATATAATAAAAATCCACTGAAACAATTTTCTCTGCCCAGTTATATAAGGTCGTCGGTAATAAAATTAAACAAATAATATTTTTACTTGGATCAATAAAGCTTGAAAGACTCAAAATTTAATCAAGAAATATTCACAATCAAAAAACTAGTCATCAAGTTTTAAATTTTAATAATTTTAGTAGAATCAATTTTTAATTTATTTTACAGCTGTTATTAAGATATCTCTCAAGAAACGGCATGACATCAAACTCAGATTACACCAATATTTTTGAAACCAAAATCATGGTTTTTGATTTTGATGGGGTAATCATTGATTCCACAGAAGTAAAAGTAGACGAATATAGAAATTTATTTTCTCAATTCACAAAAAACGAAGCTACCCTTAATGAAATAATAAATATTTATAGAAATAGTGCAGGCATTCCTCGCGAAACCACTTTAAAAAAAGTTTTTAAAGAAGTTTTAGGTAAGACCCTATCGAACCAAGAAGTAGAAAATCTATCATTAGATTATTCCAAACAAATTTTTCAAAGGCTTGAAGCTATTGAACCCCTAAAGGGTTTTCTGGAATATCTAGCGATTCACAAAGAAATAAATAAGCATATTATATCCGGAGCACCAAATAGCGATGTCTCTTACTTGATAAAAAAATTAAATCTCACAAAATATTTTAAGTCAATAAAGGGTGGGCCCCTTAATAAAAAAAATGCAATAACCAATATAAGGAATCTGGCACAAGTAAAGGCGCAAGATATAGTCTACTTTGGCGATCAAAAAAATGATTGCATTGCTGCTAAATCTGCCGGAGTAGATTTTATAGGAATTAATGCTGGTTCTAACCTTGACACGATGGAATGTAAGAAATTTCCGGATTTTGAAAAATTAATTGCTTATGAAATGGCTGATAGACTTTGAACTTCTATTTAAAAACAACTTTTTGGAAAGACTTTAAATTGAAAAAATCTCCTTAAATAAATTTTTGATCACCTTTAAAATATAGTCTTACGGTCATACAATATTAGTAAAAGTCCACACTATTAAAGAAAAAAAATGAGGTTTTTTACATTACAAATACAATTTTAGAAAAATTATAGGAGCTTCCCTTTATGAGAGTAGTAGGGCTTATCCCTTGTCGTTTAAAATCGACACGCTTGCCTAGTAAGGCATTATTGATGATTGATTCCTTCCCGCTTATCGTGCACACCATGAAAAGAGCTCAACTTGCTAAGTCTCTTGATGATGTTTACGTATGCACAGATTCTGAGGAAATAGCCCATGTTGTTCATTCGCATGGAGGTAAACCTATAATAACTAAATCAGAACATACCAATGGAACCGAACGAATCGCAGAAGCAGCGGAATCTCTTGAAGCTGATTTGTTTGTAAATATCCAAGGTGATGAACCTTTAGTCGATCCCAATCATATTGAAAGCGTAATTGCAGAGCATGCTAAACATCCTGAATGGGACATCATTGTCCCTTCCTTGCCCATTGCACGTCCTGAAGATCCGCATATCGTTAAAATTGTTCATGATGTAAATTACCGTATTATTTTTTTAAGTCGATCCGTCATCCCTCAACCATTCAACCATCGACCTGGTTTCTTTTTAAAACATCTTTCTGTTATTAGTTTTAAGCCAGAAGCTCTCCAAAGATATGCATCGCTGAAACCTAGCCCCTTACAGATCAGCGAAAGTGTTGAGCTCTTAAGGGCTTTAGAAAATGGGATGGTATTAGGAACGATTTTGTTGGACGGCGATAGTATTTCAGTCGACATAAAAGAAGATTATGTTCGAGCCAAAGTGCTTATGATATCAGATGAATTTCGTAAGCTATACTGAGGTTACTAATTATGTATTAGTGGGTCTAAAAATCATTCAGGATTTTATAAAGCCTCGAGCTCGTTCCTGAAACCTTAGCAAGAACACTATAATGGCAGGGAGTAGTTCTGAACACGCGTGGATCGCCTGGATGAATAGTTTTGATTATTGTTAAGTAACTCCTAGCGATATTTTTTCTCGAATTAGGTTAATTTATCCCTAGCATTAATCCAGACTTTGCCTAGCGCAAAGACTGCTATATAATCCATTCTCCGCCCGCAACTCTTCGTGAGTTCCCTCTTCGGCTAGCCGACCATCTTCAATAACAAAAATGTGGTCGGCTAAAGATAGAGTAACCAACCTATGCGCCACTACAATAACTGTTCTTTTGCCTTGCAAGGTCTCAATCGCTTGCTGAATCCTTCTCTCAGAGTGAGCATCTAGAGAACTGGTCGCTTCATCAAAAATAAGCAGCGGCGGATCCAGATAAAACGCTCTGGCTATTGCTAAGCGTTGCCTTTGTCCACCCGAAAGTTTGACCCCTCTTTCCCCCACCATGGTCTGATAACCTTGAGGCAACAAGTGTATAAATTCGTCCGCATAAGCGATTCGAGTCGCTTCTTTAATACGATTTTGATCTCGATTCTCAGCATCTACACCAAAACAAATATTGTCTTCAATGGTGCCGCTAAAAATAAATGCTTCTTGGCTGATCAAGCCCAACTGGCAAAGCCAGGTGCTAATATCAATTTCGCTCAGGTCGACTCCATCTACCAAGACCCTGCCCTGTTGAGGATTATAAAATCCTGTTAATAGGTCAATGATCGTCGATTTACCACTCCCAGAAACACCAACAATCCCATAAAATTTATTACTCTCAAATTTTAAAGATAGATCTTTCAAGATCATATTGCTGGCACTGTAAGAAAAAGAAACATTCTGAAGTTCAAGTTGGCTAGTCATAGGAGAAATGGAATGGCCCTTTTTTGTATCCAGTTCTTCCCGGAGAAGACTCGCAACGGTTTCAGTAGAAGGCAAAAGCGCAGCAAGTGCCAGGACTCGGCTACTTGTCCCAGCTGCTAAAGGAAGGATTCTATATATTCCGACAGCAAACACCGCCAACGTTGGAAAAGTTTCCTTTCCCAAGCCTGAATCATACATAAAAAAAAGTAATGCACTCACCCCAATCAAGACAACCAATGTTTCCAGCACAGGTCGAGGCAATGTCTGTAGAAAATTAGCCCGAATAGAATGGCTAGCGGACTCATCCCAAATTTTCCGAAGCTGATCCTGAAAGTGATTTTCTGCACAAAAAACTTTGACCTGCTTGATTCCAAAAAGAACTTCTGTGGCGAGTCCAAACCCCTGTTTTTCAAGTTGAACAATACGATCTCCCGTCTTATACATCCTTCCTTGTGAAAGCTTCATCGTAACGAAATAGACCGGGATCATCAGGAAGGTAATCGCAAGAGTGACCATCAGGTTCGCAAAACATAAAACCAAAAATACACCTGTAATCACCGTCAGGCTGCCCAAGCTAAGAATAAATAACCTAAGAGCTGACGATGCCTTCTGGGTTTGCATGATCTTGCGCTGAACAAGATCACCCGCCTTGTTTTCCGTAAAAAAAACATACGGTTTGTCTAAGTAAATTTTGGATATTTGGTTCATCCAAGCACAATAAAGGCGAGTCACCACCCGAATATTTCCGTAATCGGCCAGAACAAGAAACGTGTTTTTAAAAACGAAAAGTGCTGCTACCCCCATGAGAGAATAAAATAAAAACTGCTCCTGATTCAAAGACTCCAATGCCGGAATCAAGCTAATAGATTTGTTCCAGTAATAGTCCAATTGGCTGGCATCCTGAAACATATCTATGAGAGGATAAAATGAAGCGATTCCAATTGACTCCATAACGGCGCTTCCTAAAACCAACGCATATAACCCAAATAACGGGCGCCGCTTACCACGTGTCAATAAAAAAAGACTTGTTAAACTGGGAAAAGTCAAAATCAATTCCTAATTGTCAGAAATAAAGTGGTGCAGTAGTTTTCATGAAAATATTAAATTTATTCAGAGTAATGCTTGTGAATTATTTTCCGACAGACACATCCCGTAGAACATCTAATTACCAATGTCCGGTCTCACATTCTATATTGCTCTGCAGATGCTTACAAATAAACTTTACTCCACGCTTTAATGAGCCCAATATCTTAGTTAGTAAGCCTTTTCCTCGCAGATGAAAAAACCTTCACACTTTGTTCATAATGTTAGTGTTGGACTTGGAGCAATGATCGAGTTACAATTTCATCATTGATGACGAAAATATTTAGAATTTGGTGGTCTTCGCCTCTCTAAATCGAAACCAAATGCTAGCTTCTACAAAAACTCCTCATGCCTGATGTAAAAATTCTTATCACCGGAGGACTAGGCTACATTGGAGGACGGATTGCGGATTTCCTACAAAGAAAACACCCGGAGTTAACCATTATTCTAGGGACTTCTCGAAAGATTTCAGAAATTCCTTTATGGGCAAAGCCTTTTCAAATTGTAAGACTTAACGTATGTGATAAAACCACGATCGACAAGGCTATTTCAAGTAATCTTTATGCAATTATTCATTTAGCATCCCTGAATGAACATGAGTCTTTCAGTAATATACAATTTGCGTGGGAAGTCAATGCTCTAGGAACTCAGTCATTATTATCAATCGCAAAGCAAAAACAGGTTCAAAAGTTCATATATTTTTCTACTTTCCATGTTTACGAAGATTGTCAAAAAATGATTACCGAAAAATCTCCAACTAAAGCTCATCACCCTTATGCAACTACTCACCGAGCCGCCGAAGACATGGTCAGGTTTTATCATCATTCTCAAGACTTTGATACTTTGACCTTGAGGCTATCCAATGGATTCGGTTATCCAATGGATCTAGGAGTCAGCCGATGGACCCTGGCCTTTAACGATTTATGCCGACAGGCTGTCACATCGGGAAAAATGATTTTGAAATCATCAGGCAAACAACACCGCGACTTTATTTGTCTGCATGATATTGCCTCCGCGGTTGATCATTTTCTATATAAAAACGTAAAAAACTGGGGAGATGGTTTATTTAACTTAGGCGGTGATTGTTCACTTTCAATAGTTGAAGTCGCAAATAAAGTCGACTCCATATTCAAAAAAAAATATTGTTCTTCCATACCCATTGAAATTCAGGGTAAGGATGACAAAACTACTCATAATCCTGTTAAATTTAATATTGATAAATTAAAAAATACTGGTTTTCGTTTAACCGGAAACATGGATCAGGAAATCGAACGAACTCTTTCTTTATGTGAAAGTCTTACCAAATGAACTCGAATATTTTCCCACACATTAGCTCACGAGGCCTTTCATGAAAGTAGTCATTCTTTGTGGTGGAGCCGGCACTCGCTTGCGCGAGGAAACTGAATTTCGGCCAAAATCCATGGTTAAAATCGGAACAAAATCCATCCTCTGGCACATCATGAAACATTATGCCCATTATGGATTTAACCAGTTTGTCCTTTGCCTCGGTTACAAGGGTGAGGTAATCAAAGAGTATTTCTATAACTACATGCTACACAATAATGACGTCACCGTAAAACTAGGCCAAAATCGTCAGATCACTATCCATGAGAACAACCAAGTCGAGGACTGGGAGATCTCCATGGTCGATACAGGAGAAAATACTCTTAAGGGTGCAAGGATACATAAAATCCAGAGGTATATTGATGATGATTTTATGGTCACCTATGGCGACGGGGTGAGTGATATCAATATAAGCAAACTGTTAGATTTTCATAAAAAACATGGCAAAATCGGAACGGTCACAGGAGTCAGTCCACGATCATCATACGGGCAGATTAAACAGGAAGACGGAAAAGTATGTGCGTTTATTGAGAAACCAACAATTGAAGAAGGCTTGATTAATGGAGGTTTTTTTGTCTTTAAAAAGAAAATTTTTAATTATCTCAATTCGAACAACGATTGTGATTTTGAAATCGGCCCACTGGAACAACTAACCAAGGAAAATCAATTGATGGTTTATCATCACCAAGGCGATTGGGCCTGTATGGATACGTACCGGGATTCTGTTTACCTGAACGGCTTGTGGAACAAAGGTCAGGCTTTCTGGAAACCGTGAGATAGACTAAGGAGCTGCCATATTTATGTTTGAAAAAATTTATCATAACCGCCGTGTTTTAGTTACCGGACACACTGGTTTCAAGGGTTCTTGGCTTTCCTCTTGGCTATTGGACTTGGGGGCTACCGTGGCTGGTTTTTCGACAAACAACCCCACTGAACCATCTCATTTTAAACTACTACAACTTACCGATCGAATCGAACACTTTGAAGGTGACGTGCGAAACAAAGGTTCCCTTCAAAAAGCTATTGGCAAATTTTGCCCTGAAATAGTTTTTCATTTCGCAGCTCAATCACTAGTCCGAAAGTCTTATGAAGATCCTATTCTCACTTTCGAAACCAATTCTCTTGGCACGCTAAACCTACTCGAATGTCTTCGTAACCAACCTTCTATTAAGGCAGCTATTTTGATCACCAGTGATAAATGCTATGAAAATGTCGAATGGCTTTGGGGTTATCGTGAAAACGATCGTTTAGGAGGAAAAGATCCTTACAGCG
>JAPYPM010000118.1 GCA_029937635.1 Nitrospinaceae bacterium | reverse complement strand
GATAAAGACCCATCACTGCTCAGCAATAGAGCCCCTTGTGTATTGTAATCAAGCCGTCCCACCGGGAAAACACGGGCAGGCATGTTTTTAATCAAGCTCATGACAGTTTTCCGCCCACGTTCATCCTCTCCCATTGTAGTGAGAAAGTTTGCAGGCTTATTCAGAAAAATAAACACTCTTCCCTGTGGCGGAGGAATTAATTTGCCGCGAGCGCGAATCTCTTCCAAAGAAGGGTCTACGGTTGTTCCCATCTTAGTAACCACCTTACCATTGACTTTCACACGACCTTCAGCAATCCATCGCTCAGCTTCTCGGCGTGAAGCTAATCCTGCATCAGCGATTACTTTTTGCAAACGAGTTTTCATTTAATATAGAGATAAATTAGAATGAATTTTTTATAATTGGTACCTAATTTAAGAACCATTAGATGAATTAACATCGGTAGAGTCTTTGGACTGTATTTCTGATTCAGAAACCGTATCCACCATTTCCTCAACATCATTTCCGGATAGTTCATCAAATGGTAATGTTGTTTGATCTGAGTGAACCTGGTCTCCCAGCGCACTCTCCTTAAAATCTTCCAAGGTTGGCAAATCACTTAAGTCTCTCAATCCAAAATATTCAAGGAATTTACGTGTAGTTCGATACATAATGGGTCGACCCGGAACTTTTTTGCGTCCTCCTGGAGAAATAACCTTTTTTTCTAGCAAGGTTTTAACCACACCACTAGAGTCCACACCACGTATCTCTTCAACCTCTGCCTTGGTCAGAGGTTGTTTATAAGCTATAATGGCAAGTGTATCCAGACTAGGCTGAGATAGTTTCGTAGTTTTATCAAATTTTAGGAACTTACGAACCCATTCGGAATAATCATGACGCGTGCACAACTGATAGCCCTCTGCGACTTGAACAATCTGTAGGTTCCTTGAGTTATAGTCTTCTATTAATTCTTCTAAAACTGGTTTCAAGGCAACCTTATTGATTGCACTACCAAGTAAATTTTTAAACTGCGTTTCACTGATGGGCTGATCAACAGCCAAAAGAACATTCTCAATAATCGCTTTAATTTCTTCGCTTTCCACCAAAAATTCCTTTTTAAATTATCTTAAAAAAATATCCGCCTTGGCCATTCTATCTACTTAAACTGTCCTCTGCAAAAATAAATCAGCAGCAAAAAAATTAGCTCATTTTCATTTATTCCTTAAAATACTTACTCAAAGAAAGCCCCTGAGAATGATAATTCGATTTAATTTTTTTTCCATACACTTTTGTGGGTTTCTCAATAACGTTTTCAAACTTAAGTCGACAAAAAGTTTGTCCATCTTCTACCATGAAAGGAACATCATGAGGGCGAACCTCCATGACGGCACGAGTCCCTTGGTTTTTCATGACCTTCCCACCATGCCAACCAAAACCTGGATCAAAAAAACCAGCATAGTGGGTACGCAGTTCGCCACTATTTGGTTCATAAGCAACCATCTCTGCAAGCAAATGAGGCCAAATACAAATTTTTTCTTTAGACATCATTATGTAAAAACTTTCTGGTTCTAGAATTAAGCGTTTATTCCTGATCTGAGTCAAAGTGATCGGTTCCCAAAAATCCATCGGGTGATAATGGCGGTTAAGGCTCATGTCAATAACGGTGGAATTAGTTTTCGCCTTGTAGGCAACAATACGATCCCTTCTCGTTCCAGCAAGGTCCAAACTAATGAACAAACCATTGTCAATCTTTACTTTATCCAAACCGACCGATCTTCCAGCATCGCCAAATAAAATGGGAGTTTTTTTATAGTGTTTTTTTAATTGAATATCGGAAAGATGGGGGTTCCCCTGAAAAATACGCAACTGGTTTAATCTTAATCCCTCTTTTACTTTTACGGGGAATGACCTGGGAATAACTTCCAAATACATTTTCCCTCTATATTCGCTAGGCACTTCGTCAAATCTGTGCCCATGGTCAACAATCACACGAGTAAACATATCCAATCTGCCGGTAGAACTTTTTGGATTAGTGCGTCCTTGAAAATTCTTAGGAAATACCAGTTCTTCTAGTATAGGAATGAGATAAATTGCCCCCTTTTCTAAAATACCACCATCTCGCAAATCGATCTCATAGAGCTTTACCTCCTTGAGTTTGGCTTCCACAGTATCGTTTTCCGGCAGAAAACTACTCTGAATACGATAGGCCTGGCTACCTAACCTTAGATCAAGGCTCACCGGTTGAAACTGGGATGCAAGCATGGTTACTCGAGAATGTATAATTCCCTCATGGCAGGCAAGCTCAATGGACTGATTGGTGAGATATCCTGATTTTCCTTTAAGGCTTTTAACGAGCTCTCTAGACAGATGTGATTTTGCGGAAAGAGTCTTCATTTAGTAGTATTTACCTACATAATTTGAGGGAATATATTGACTAATAATTCTATCTGAAATAATTCGGAAGGTACTTTAATAAAATGAGTCCATTAACATCATTAAAAATATTTTAAGCAGGTTTATGGCTTTTCATTCTAACCTTAGAGGGTCTACAAACTATAAAACTAAAAGAAAACAAATTGACAGAACCTCTGAGGCTATGATTAAATCTTAATATTCAAATGATTTCAACCCCATTGTGGTCAGTAGTTTCGATTTATAAAGGAAAACTTTATGCCTCTCTACGAATATTTCTGCGAAAATTGTCAGGTTGATTTCACCTTACTTCAGTCTACAGATATTGATAAAGAGGAATCTGAGTGTTCTGAGTGCGGTTCTAAAAATACTAGATATAAATTTTCTTCATTTTCAGCAAAAATTCAAGGGAAACCTTACGCAGATTTACAAAAACCTGTCACTGTTGATGATCTCCCTAATAAAAATGTTTTGAGAATTCCCCCAGCTAGACATATTTCTGAATACCAATAAATAAAACAACGCAACAGACCAAATAGCCTTTCTAATTCCTTGAAAACTTCATAACAATTTAATTCGGGCTCGATGAAAAAAAAGAATCGAAAACAAAAAGACACCTCCTCTATTAGTGATTTGAAATTGACCGTTGTTGTTAAAAAAATTATCCAACCTATATTCTGGACTATTATCGTTGTCCTTGGGCTGTGGTCTCTAATGCATTTTTCAACCCCAGAAAAAAAACTTGAACCATATACTCAATTCAAAAAAAAATCTACGGGTTTTAAAAATAATGATGCTGAAAAAGCAAAACCAGAGCTAGAACGTCTTACCGAATCCAAACAACCAAAATTCTCCAACATTTCAAGCCAAAATTCTGAGCCTAAATCAAACAGTTATCAACTGCCGAGAAAGACACTTGAATACATACAAAAGGGGATGCAACTGATTGAAGAGGGGAAATTTAACAGCGCCGATATTGAATTTAAAAAAGCAGCCGAAATAAGCCCAGACTCACCCGAAGTTTTTGCACTTTGGGGGACTGCGCATCGAGTGCAGAAAAAATACAAAGGAGCTAACCGACATTTTGCAAAAGCCCTGAAGTTGGCACCCAATGACGCGGAAATCGCATTCAACTGGGGGGTCTCCCGTTTTAGAGAAAAAGCCACCGATGAAGCTATAAAGCTATTCTTAACAACTGTCGAACTAAATCCATCTTATTACATGGGCTGGTATTATCTTGGAAAGGCCTATGGACAAGTAAATAATTTAGACGAAGAAATTAAATGCCTTTTAAAAGTTACTCACTTAAGGCCCGATTTTGGTTGGGGTCACTTTGATTTAGCAATAGCTCTCAGTCTAAAAAAGAAGTTTGAAGAAGCAGCACCCTACTTTGAAAAGGCTATTGCTATTGACAAAAAACAATTCGAAAAACCTTTCGTCGTTCAGTTTCTAACTGCACTAGGAAGATATAGCCCAACTCCTCAAAAAAGCAGAGAAAAGAAAAAACCAGAACAGGCTGTCCAATATGCAAAAAAAAATATTACTCCTCTAAAACATTCAGACTTAGAGGAGGCAAAGCAAGAGGGATCAGATCACAAAATAGACGAGGGGTCCAAGATGAAAAAAGCAACAACCAACGTCAAAGGGACGATGCTCATCAACGGAAAGTCACCTGGATCTAATGCTCTCATATTTCTGGAAACAAAAACAAAAATGAAAGCACCAAATCAAAAAATACTTAAAGTCACTATTGACCAAAATGAACTTCAGTTTTTTCCTAAGCACACCATAGTTCCGGTAGGATCTACCGTTGACTTTTCTAATCAAGATGTTGAGGTCCATAACATTTACTCAAAATCTTTAAATAATCAATTTAACTTGGGGGCCATGTCTTCTGGCATGGTTAAAACCATCTCACTCCTTCAACCAGGCCCGATCGTCCTTAGATGCAACCTACATAAAGATATGGTGGGTACTATCTTTGTTGTGCCTAACGGTTACTACACGCAACCCGACAAACAAGGGAACTTTAAATTCAAAGAGGTAAAAAGTGCGGGTTACATTATACAAACTTGGGCACCACATCTTGCGCCAGAAAATGTTGAAACTAACTTGAAAGCTGCTGACCTAAATGGTGATGATCAAACCTTTAATTTTGATATTCAAACGGCTTCCCTTCCTGAAGAGATCCATGACATGATTGATTCTGTGGACTACAATGCTCTTGTTGATAATATTGATAGCGAACTTAAACAGGCAGTCAAAGACTGGGAAAATGGAAAAAAATACGTGTCGCGTAAACGTGCCTTAATGGCAGTCACAAAATATTATGATGGCGGAGGGCTTAAAGGCGCTTTGGCAAAGAGTTTTAGTGAAAAAAGGAGCCAGAGTTTAGAAGATAAGCTTGATGATATTCGAAAAATTATTTCAGGAATTGGTACAAACTCAAAGTTGGCTACAGGGGATTCTCTCAGACAACAAGTTGCATTTGCAGTCTCTCAGCTAAGAAATAATGTTCTGGAACTGAAAGCTCGCCTTAACCCCTAACCTCATACGGTTAAAATAAAATTAAAAACAGTTCTGATCATTTTTCTAAGCATGATGTTGTAAATGCATGGAAGAAATTTCAGAATATATTTTTTTACTGGGGATAACTGGGGACTAGAGAACGAGGGGTTTTCCCAGAGAGCGCATCTAAGACATTTTCTGCTACAAGCAATGCCATCTTGTCACGTGTTTCAAAACTAGCACTTCCAATATGAGGCAGTAACATCAGATTTGAAAGTTCTGCCATTCCCTCAGTAATCTGGGGTTCATCTTCATAAACATCTAGAGCAGCGCCTGCCAATCGACCTTCTTTTAAAGCTGCAACCAAGGCATAATCGTCAACAACTTTTCCACGAGATGTATGAATTAAATAAGCGGTCTTTTTCATTAGAGCAAGTTCATCGTTACTGATCATATACTCTGTTTTATCTGTCAGAGGAACATGAAGTGTCAAAAAATCAGCTTCCCGCAAAATCTTCTCAAAAGTGGCGTACTCTACATTGAGTTTTTTTTCTTCTCCGTCTGGCAAGCGGTTCCTTTGGTGGTACAAAGTGCGCATATTAAACCCAATTGCCCTTCTTGCCACGGACCGGCCTATCTCTCCAAGTCCAATAATGCCAAGAGTTTTTTCATATATGTCTCCCCCAAGAAATAGTTTAGCCCCCCAGCCCTGAAATTTACCTTCTCGTGTATACCGGTCGGCAGAAATAATACGGCGCGCAGTACCGAGAATCATTGCCCAAGTTAGATCTGCAGTTGTTTCATGAAGCACATTGGGAGTATTAGTAACCCAGATACCCCTTTTAGATGCATGTGTTACGTCAATGTTATTAAAACCAGCACCATAGTTTGCAATTATTTTGAGTTTAGTTCCTTTGTCAATAATGTCTTGGTCAATTCTATCCGTTAAGTAGCTTATGACAGCATCACTTCTCGAGACCTTCTGTTTAAGTTCTTCTTTTGTTAGTGAAGTTCGATTGATGTTTAAATCACATTCAGAAGAAAGCTTATCTAAAGCAATTTGAGGGAAAATATTGGTTACTGTTACAAGTGGTTTCATTTCAACAGACTCTTTACAAGTTTAAATTTTATTTTAAACTATTGATTTTTAAAGTATAATTATTTTATTATGAAGATCCTATTTTTAGTTCCCCCTGAAACAATTTCTATCGAATCTTCTGTGCCTAAAGCTCTGGAAGGTGGCAAAGGCTACTATCCAAAGCTAGGTCTCATGTATGTAGCCGCATGGTACGAACGCGCTACTGGGAATACACCAGTATTCATTGACTGTCCACCAGAGGGGATCAAGGAGCATGAACTGCTCAAGCAAGTCGAAAAAATCCAACCCGATATGGTAGCGATGAGCATCATGACATTCAACCTCCTTGATGCACTCCACACCTCTGAGTCGATCAAGCGAATGCATCCAAATATCAAAATTTGTCTGGGCGGACCTCATGTGAATATGTACCCAAAAGAAACTCTCGATCAACCAAATATAGACTATGTCGTATTTGGTGAAGGTGAAAAGATTTTCACCGAACTCGTCACCTCTCTTGAAGAAGATATATTAGACTCTGCAACCTTGCAAGTCATCAAAGGCTTAGGTTGGAAGAAAGATGGTATCTCCAATATCAATCCAGCTCAAACTGAGCTATTAGACCTAGATGAGCTTCCTTTCCCTGCACGTCACTTGGTTGATATCAGTAAATATAAACACATTATTGGTGAGGGCAGACAGTTTTTTAGTATTCAAGCAACTAGGGGATGTCCAGCCGCTTGCACGTTCTGTGATATTCGCCAAACTAAGTTCCGTTGTCGTTCTCCAGAAAGTGTCGTTGATGAAGTAGAACAGTTAGTAAGCATTGGAGTTGACGATCTATTTTTTGTAGACGACACGATAACAATCAATAAGAAAAACCTTATCGACACCT
>JAPYPM010000117.1 GCA_029937635.1 Nitrospinaceae bacterium | reverse complement strand
ACCATAAGCTGTTTCGTTTGAAGCTAGGAACCAATAACCTGGACCATAAAACCTATTTGGATACGCCTGGACTTCCGGTTGATCATTACGACTTTTTAAATATTGAAACCGCAAACCTAATTCTTTTAATTGGAAGTGACCCTGCCGAAGAACTGCCAATTCTCGACCTTCGAATCAAAAAAGCTGTTACGCGTAAAGGAGTTAAACTGGCAATCTTGAATGATCAGAAAACGGAACTGGATAAGTTTGCTGATCTATCATTAAGATACGATGTGGGCGCAGATGGAACTGCGTTGGCGGTTCTCGCCAACGGGCTTGCGGGGGAGCTAGGAATTTCATCTATAGACGATGATGCTATTAACCCGTCAGCAACTGGCATTAATGAGGAAAAGATGAAGTCGATGGTTGAATTGGTTCGCTCAGGGATGAAGATATGTGTTGTTTATAATCCGGCTCAGCTCACTGGCAATGCGATTTATATGCTTAAACATTTACTTACTGTCATAAATAATATTCCAACTATAGAATGCGGCGCTATTCCAGCAGCTCCTCACACTAATGCAGTTGGGGCAATGGATATGGGGATTCTCCCTAATTTTTATCCAGGTGGAATCCCAGTTTCTGATAAGGAAAAAATTGAACAGATTTGGGGGGAAGCTGCTCTACCTAAAGCTAAGGGACTTTCGGCAATGGAAATGATAGATAAGGCCGAATCGGGAGAATTAAAGGCAATGGTCATATATAGGAATAATCCAATTATTGATTTCCCTGATGGGAAACGAGTGGAAGCGGCCCTTAAAAAACTCTCCTTGCTTGTGGTTCACGATATGATGGAAACGGAAACCGCACTTTTAGCAGATATTACTCTTCCCTCAAATGGTCCAGGCTATGATGAGGGGACCACAACAAATATAGGCGGAAGGGTTCAGTATCGTAGACGTGGATTGAATACGAAAAGCCCACCAGATTGGAAGATTATTTCAAGGATGATTAACAGCTTGAGTGAAGAGCCGATCGAATATCTTTCTTCGTTTAGTGTGACGGAAGAGCTTTCAAAAATAGTTCCCGGCTATAGCGAGATTAATAAAAAATCAATTAAGAAAGAAGGGAAGACTCGTGAAACTATTGCGGCTATAAATGGATCGGTACCACCATTAGAGAAAGTAGATTTTTCTAGGCAAGGATTAAGGTTACGTGTAACGAACCAGTTATTTTCGAAGGATAAAATTCTTGACGCTTCTTCACCGCTTGCACATCATTTTTTGCCATCCATAGTGTATTTAAATGAAATTGATGCATCAAAATTAAGTCTTTCTGGTGGTGATAAAGTAGTTCTTGTTGCTAACGAAGCTGAGGTCGAGGCGATAGTTGATATTTCGAATAGATGTAACCCTGGGGCAGTTATTGTTCCAAAAGTGTCCGATGAGCAGGGACTGCTAAAATTGGCTCAAAGAGAATCTGTCAGTTGGGTTGAAGTTAAGAAGTGCTAAAAAATACTCGAATATTTTGAAGAGTAAGGTGATATGTTTTTATTCACCTAATGAATAGTTAACGAGTCAATAAGAACTGATTATGTTAGATGATGTTATAGACTTTCTTGAGCCCTACACGTATCTGATTATAGGAAGTGTAAAAGCGTTGATTATTGCTGGGGCTTTATTGGGTATTGTACCGGCATTAGTTTGGCTTGAACGACGTTTGATGGGGCGTTTTCAGGTTCGTCTTGGTCCAAATCGTGTAGGACCATTTGGATTAGGGCAACCTATTTCAGATTCGATCAAGCTTTTGTTCAAAGAATCAATCATACAGAGTTCAGCTGATAAATTTCTTTTTCATCTTGCCCCCGCTATTGTTGTGTTTACCGCAATTGTTGCCTTTGCGGTGATCCCATTTGGCGAGCCAATAACAGTATTTGGTCAGGAAATAGGGTTGTGGGCCGCCAATGTTGATATTGGATTGCTTTTTGTGTTTGCGATTTCGGGTATGGGTGTTTACGGGATGGTTCTTGCGGGGATTTCTTCAAATAATAAATATTCATTGATGGGAGGGCTTCGCTCCTCGGCACAAATGATTAGTTATGAATTGACGCTGGGGTTAGCGGCTTTGAGTATCATTGTTCTGACGGGATCGTTGAATCTCATTGATATGGTGAATAGTCAAAACTCTTACCCTAATATTTTGATTCAGCCGTTGGCTTTCTTATTGTTTTTTATCGCAGGTGTTGCTGAAACAAACCGAGCACCATTTGACTTACCGGAAGCAGAGCAGGAACTGGTTGCAGGTTTCCATACTGAATACACCGGTATGAAGTTCGCTATGTTTTTTATGGGTGAGTACATTAATATGGTGACTATGAGTGCGCTAGTTACTCTCTTATTTTTGGGGGGATGGAATGCTTATGGGATTCCAGTTTGGCCCATTATTGCATTTTCGGGTAAGGTGTTTTTTCTACTTTTTGTTTTTATCTGGCTACGGTCGACTTTCCCGCGCATACGTTATGATAGGCTGATGACTTTTGGTTGGAAAGTTCTCGTCCCGCTTTCTTTATTAAACCTTCTAATCACAAGCGTATTTGTTGTTTTGTGAAAAACGGTAACTAATTATGATTGCAAAAACTTTTGATGGAGTTAAAAATTTAATAATTGGTCTTGGGGTCACATTCAAGAATCTTTTTACTACACCAGTTACGATTTCTTATCCTGAAGTTAAGAGGATTATGCCGGAGCGTTATCGCGGGCGGCACTTTTTGAACCGCGATGAAAATGGTTTGGAAAAATGTATTGGTTGTAGTCTTTGCTCCATCAACTGCCCGGTAGGATGTATTCATGTTGTTTCCGCTGAGAATGATCCGGAGCGGCCAGTTTCGCCAGGAGAGCGCTATGCAGAAATTTACGAAATCAACTTACTAAGATGTATTTATTGCGGTTATTGTGAAGAAGCTTGCCCCGTAGATGCCGTCGTTTTACGTGAGCATTATGAGTTGGCCGATTACGATAGAGATACATATATTGCCACTAAGGGTGATCTCTTGGTTTATCCAGAGCCAAATAAATTTAAAGTAAATATTTTGGGAAATACGACACGAATTTAGTCAAAGTTAGATCACACAACGTTTCTTTGGAAGAGATTTACTTTCAAAAGTGATAAATGTTTTATTTGTAAAAGTTAGGGGGAGACTTTGCTCGAATTTGATTTATTCGAACTAACTAAAGCAACTGTGACTTTGTTGGTTGGATTGACAGCTGTACTTGCTAGCCTTGGAGTTATTCTCTGCTCATCGCCAATTTACTGTGCCTTGTATTTAATTGGTCACATGATTTGTTTGGCTCTATTGTTTCTTCTTTATAACGCAGAGTTTATTGCCGCAGTGCAAATCATCGTATACGCTGGGGCGGTAATGATTCTTTTTTTATTCATCATAGCTCTTCTTGGTGGGAAAAAAGAGGTGCAGGAGCCTTCATTAGAGCGTTCTTTAGCAGTTCTTTTTGTAGCTACTATGCTTGGCGAATTATTTTTATCTGCGACAGTAGGATCTACAAAACCAATTGAAGGGGGCTTCGATGTAGAAACAGTTGCTGAAGTTGGAGGAAGTGCAAAGGCAATTGGGCTTGAGCTATTTTCACGTCATTTAGTTTCATTTGAACTTGCATCTGTTTTGTTGCTGGTTGCAGCAATTGGCATTATTTGCCTTTCAAAGTTTTCGTATATTCCTGTCCGGAGGCGAATGAAATAATAATGGGACATCAATTTGTATTGCTTATAAGCGCTTGTATTTTTTGCATTGGAGCGGTTGGGTTTCTAATTCGAAAAAACCCTCTGGTTATGTTTATGTCAGTAGAGTTAATGCTGAACTCTGTAAACTTCCTTTTGGTTGGATATTCACACTTTTTAAAATCTATGGATGGACAAATTTTTGCCCTAATGATAATGACAGTGGCTGCGGCTGAGGTAGTTGTTGGTCTAGCTATTATCCTTACGATTTTTAGAACCCGTCACGATATGGACGTAGATCATATTAATACTTTAAAAGGATAAGATACTTGTTTTCATATTGTTGGCTAATATTAATCTCTCCTCTTACGGGATTTATAATTCTGAGTTGGATGGGGGATAGGGTATCTCGTCAGCAAGCGGGCGCGCTTGGTTGTGGCACGGTGGGCATTTCATTTTTGGTGACTTTAATAGCATTAACCGAGCTATTACTCGGCGAGGAAAGCAGTAAAGGTGGAGTATCGACCCTCTACCATTGGGTGACTGCCGGTTCATTTAATTTAAATCTTTCTATTCTAGTTGATCCCTTGTCTGTCTTTATGTTGCTCATTGTGACAGGTGTTGGGTTTGTGATTCATGTTTATTCTGTTGGTTATATGGAGAAAGACCCAGAGTTTAATCGGTTTTTTTCTTATCTTAATTTCTTTATCTTTTCAATGGCGCTATTAGTTCTGGCGGCTGATTTTTTCTTTCTTATTGTAGGCTGGGCAATGGTTGGGCTGGCCTCCTATTTATTGATTGGATTTTGGAAAGAAAAAACCAGCGCAGTTCTTGCTGCTCGCAAAGCATTCGTTATGAATGTAATTGGTGATGTGGGCATGGTTTTTGCCGCATTTATTATTTTTGAAAATCTGGGGACGTTAAGTTTTTTAGATGTGTTCGCTGCTGCTAAGTCAACGTTCCGCCCTAATGATGACACCATTTTATTAATTACCCTGCTTCTTCTAGTGGGGGCGTTTGCAAAGTCAGCACAGATGCCACTTCATACATGGCTTGCTGACGCGATGGAAGGCCCCACCCCTGTTAGTGCATTGATACAT
Source organism: Nitrospinaceae bacterium (assembly GCA_029937635.1). Lineage (GTDB taxonomy): Bacteria > Nitrospinota > Nitrospinia > Nitrospinales > VA-1 > Nitromaritima. The sequence goes on along the minus strand of JAPYPM010000117.1, from coordinate 2,075 downwards.
GCCGCTACTATGGTTACAGCCGGAGTATATCTGGTGGCGCGTTGTCATGTACTTTATGAACTTGCACCTTTTACTATGTACTTGATTGCCACGGTTGGTGTCATTACTGCAATCTTTGCAGGATCCATGGCAATGGTGCAATATGATATAAAACGCGTAATCGCTTATTCAACAATGAGTCAGTTAGGATTTATGTTTCTTGCCGTGGGTGTCGGTATGTATAGCATTGCCATGTTTCATTTAATGACTCACGCTTTTTTCAAGGCCTTACTTTTCTTGGGTGCTGGAAGTGTGATTCACGGGTTGAACGATGAGCAAGATATTCGAAAGATGGGTGGGCTTCGTCATTCAATGCCTATCACTCACGTGACATTTTTAATCGGGTCCTTGGCGCTAGCCGGGTTTCCTTTGACAAGCGGGTTTTTTAGTAAAGAAGCAATTATAATCAATGCTTATCATGCAGATATGGGTAATATCATATTTTGGGCTCTGGCAATACTGGGGGCAATTATGACAGGTTTTTATATTTTTAGAATTTATTTTTATGCCTTTGCTGGTCAACCGAGAACTGATGTGCACGCACACGAAAGTCCGCTTGTAATGATTGCTCCTCTATGCCTTTTGGCTTTCTTGTCTTTGACTGCTGGGTTTGGTGGTGGCATGGTGGACGGTCTTCTTTCTAACTATTTTGGAACACATATGCCACACCCAGATGATCTTTTCCTTGAAACTATTGGGTTGTCGGCTGGTTTGATAGGTATTGTTGGAGCGGTGGTTTTTTATATGACTGGCAAAGACCGTCTCGAGTTTGCTAAACAGATGCTGGCACCGCTTTATGATCTGTTACTTAATAAATACTATATCGATGAAATCTACGATTTTTTGATTGTAAAACCAGTCCGCGCGACAGGTATTTTTCTCGAAAAAAGAGCCGAAAAGCTTGGTATTGATTTTTCTGTTGACCAAGTTGCCGTTCAAGTTCGTGAAGTAAGCCGCCTAATAAGTTTTTGGCAGTCAGGTAGTGTCAGATTATATGCCTTGAGCATGATTGTTGGAGTAGTAACTATCCTTACGTTTGTTGTTTTTCAATAATTCGTTAAAGAAAAATAATTATGTTAACACTCATTATTTTTATACCGCTGCTAGCGGCATTGGTTCTTCTTCTTGTAAGTAAAGATGACACGAGAACCATTCGCAATGTTTCCGTCGGAGCCGCAGGGCTGACGTTTCTCTTGTCACTCGCGCTACTTTTAAGGTTTGATTCAGCTCAGTTAGGGATGCAATTTACGGAAACCCATGCCTGGGTCCCCATGCTTCATATCAATTATCAGCTGGGTGTTGATGGGATCAGTCTATGGTTAGTTGTTTTAACAGCTTTTATTTCTTTGATTGCGGTTTGTTTTTCCTTAGACCGAGATGTAGGGTTTCGTAATTTTATGGCGCTTCTATTAGCTCTTGAGGCGGGCACGCTTGGAGTATTTGTAGCTTTAGATCTAATTTTATTTTATGTTTTCTGGGAATTAATGCTTGTCCCTACTTATTTTTTAATCGGAATATGGGGAGAAGGTCGCCGCATTTATGCCACGACAAAGTTTGTGTTGTATACCCTTGTTGGAAGCTTATTTATGCTGCTTGGAATAATCTGGTTGAGTCTCATTCATTTCGAAGCGACACATGAACTTAGCTTTAATATCCAGACTCTTGTTCATATGAAGATCAATCCGAGCACACAAATTTGGTTATTTTTGTTCTTTTTGTCTGCATTCGCTATCAAAATCCCAATATTTCCACTACATAGCTGGTTGCCACACGCTTATATCTCAAGTCCAATTCCAGTACTTCTAATTTTAACGGGTGCCATGTCTAAGGCAGGGGCCTATGGTATCATTCGATTTTGTCTTCCTCTATTCCCCGATGCTGTTGAGAAATTTGGTTTGTTGATTGCATTTGGAGCTGCAGTTGGAATTGTCTATGGTGCTTGGATTGCCATCGCGCAACGTGACCTAAAAGCACTTGTTGCTTATTCTAGTATTAGTCATCTTGGCTTCATTGTCTTAGGTATTTTTGCCTTTAAC
>JAPYPM010000116.1 GCA_029937635.1 Nitrospinaceae bacterium | reverse complement strand
GCTGTTGTGGGATCCGGTATTACGATCATATCGCTGTTATTGATTGCCTGCCATCCTCTAACGCTCGAACCATCAAACCCTAGCCCCTCTTCAAACAAGCTTTCTTCCAGTTCACTTGTGGGTACGGAAAAATGTTGCCACGTACCTAACAAATCCGTAAACTTGATATCCACAATTTTAACTTCATTTTTTTTCGCTAAATCCAATACTTCTTTGGGGGTCATACTAATTACCTCCTAAACTTTTTTTATAAATTAATGAACAATAAATACACAGTTTTTATATTCGCCGACAAATTTACCTGATATTTCCATCTATATAATTTAAAAATAGATAACTCACCAAAGTTCTAAATAGTTTAAATTAGGCATTTTAACTTATTAGAAAAACGAGTTTTCTTAATCCATACAATTTAAACCCATAAGTCTCGCGACCAAACCTAATTGAATTTTTTGTTTTTTTATAAAGCATTGCGGAGAAGTGGAAAATCTAGCATAACTGCGCTTTTTTTTCAAACAAGACTTCTTTTCTTTTAATATTTTATGAAATAAAAATTCTAAAGTATTTGATTTTATTGATTTATAGAACTTTAAATTACTCACACACTTTGGTAAGAAGGTTGAGAGATTCTTCTAGTTCTTTCTGTTTTTCTTCGATTATTTTCTCATTCGGCTGATGTGGCACAGAAATTAGATTCCCGTATTTTATCGTGCAACGACTAAATGGAAGTGGCAATACAAACCGATCCCAAGTACCCAGTTCAATTTTTCGCGTGGTCCCATAAGTCATTGGTATGAGAGGAGAATTGGTGATACCTGCAATCTGAATGCACCCCGACTGGACTTTTAATCTTGGTCCGCGTGATCCATCTGCAATAATAATAATTCTCTCACCACGTTTAAGTATTTTGATTAATGAACGTGTTGACGATATTGCTTTTTTGAAGGTTGACCCACGTATAACGGAGTAACCCATTAATCGAGCTAACTTGGCAAGCAAATCACCATCTACGCTGGGACTTATCAATAAATGAAAATCTGATCTTCGCCGTAAGTGATAAAATAAATAAAAAATACGCCCATGCCATAGGGTTAAAATATAATTTCCTGAACGACTTTGGACATAATCTTCAGCTTCATTTTTTTTTGGGGATTTTCGAATTGACCAACACCAAAAGAAGATTACTACATACAATATATATGGAAGAATAAAGTTAAATAGAAATTTTTTCACCCTTCCTTCGCTCCCTAATAAAATCTATCATACTCTCTGCAACTCGATCTAATACACCCGGATCGCCCAGAGATTTACGGACTTCCAGTAAACGGGATCGCAGATTCTCACGTCTTTCGGAGTTGTTCATAAGCGCTACTACTTCTTTGGTAATATTTTTTACTGTTGCCTTGCTCTGAATCAGTTCAGGAACAACTTCTTCTCCTGCTACGATATTTACTAGTCCGTATAATTTTATTTTAACAAGCATTCGTGCCAACCAGTAAGTTGCCCAGTTTAATTTGTATATAATAACCATAGGACACCCAAGTAAAGCTGCTTCAAGGGTTGCTGAACCAGAAGCAATGATTAAAAAATCACAACAATTCATTACGTCATAGGATTTCCCTTCTACTATTTTTATATCAAGCGCATTTAATTTTATTCGATCCTTGATATTCTTAGTATTTAATGTATTAGCAACTGGTAAAATAAACTGACAGTCTTTGAGATTTTTTTTAATTTCGTTAGCGGAATTAATCATAATATCGAGAAGATATTTAAGTTCACTATTTCGACTTCCTGGCATCAACCCAATTATTTTTCTTGTAGAATCTAGTGAAAATTCCGCCATCGCTTCATCACGAGACATGGTATTTCTCACGGATTCGACAAAAGGATGTCCCATAAATTCAGCGTCAACTCCTTCCTTTTTTAGTAAATTCTCTTCAAAAGGAAAAATAACAAACATTTTATTCACCGTGCGTTTAATCTGCTTTATTCTTCCTTTACGCCAAGCCCAAACCTGAGGGCTTATAAAGTAAAGTGCTGGGCAGGAATACTTTTTACATAATTTTGCAAGACGAAGATTAAGAGTTGGATAGTCAATAAGTATTACAGCATCATAACTACCACTTCCTATTTCACTAGAAAGTTTACGGTATACCTTATAATAATGAGGTAAGTCCCCTAATACCTCTATGATACCAACGGCTCCCATACGATCAATATCATAAAATGTCTTTACCCCTTCCCGCCGCATCTGTTCACCACCCAATCCACTGAATTCACAGTTTGGGTGGTAATTTTTTAAGGCGCGGACCAATCCGCCCCCATGCATATCTCCAGAAGCTTCTCCAGCAACAATTAGAAATCGAATGGACTTGCCTGTCATTAATATTACTAAGAAGTTATCAAAAAAATTCCAAGCGTGCTAAAAATGCTACTTTTTATACGCATACTATGGATATTTTAGCCCGGTTTGCCACCTCTACTACTTTTTCCTGGTCAACAATCATTACCCTTCCTGCCTCCATTGCCAATACCGAAGCCCCTCCACTTTTAAGACTTTCCATTGTTTGTGGCCCAATACCAGGAACATCATATCGATAGTCCTGGTTAGTCCGGCTTACTTTAACGGCAACACACTTTCCGCGTGACAACTCGCAACCTCTCGCTAATGCTTTATCTGTCCCTTCAATTGCCTCGACCGAGACTACTGTTTTATTTTTCACCACGATTGTTTGACCTATTTCCATATCTGCAAGTTTTTTGGCAATTGGGATGCCAAAATTTATATCTTCCATTTCTTTGACCGACGGTTTTCTTTTAGTAAGAACACCTTTCGCTGGGAAAATTTCACCTAACAATTCTTTTTGATCTAGGACATTTAATCCTTCTTTTTCTATTTCTTTGATGACCCCCAACAGAAGTATTTTGTCTTCCTGACTTAGAAGGCTTTTAAAAAACGTAACTGCTCGTAAATCGAAGAAACTGGGTTGAAAAATTATTTTTTTATCCACCTTCCCCAACATCACAATATCAGTTATATTTTCATCTTTAAATGTTTTGAAAATTTTTCCAGGTTTTCCTATTCCTATAGAATAAGATTTTTCCACTAATGGTTCTAACTCTGCATGTATTTTATCAGAAAAAGAAACTGCTATAATGCGTATACCTTTTTGGGTAGCTTGCCTGGAAAAGTATGCTGGAACTTCTCCTGCTCCAGCCAACAACCCTATTTTTTTTTCTATGTCGGACATTTTTCAGATAAAAGGTTGGAGGTGACCCGTTATGAAACTTATAATTTCTGAATAAAATTATTGCCTTCCAGATTTGAATTGACTTAGTATTTGTAATGCAATCTTAAGAGAATTTAATTCCTTCTTCATAGCTAATTTTGTCTGACTTCCATTTTTCGAACAATCTATAAAGTGTTTAAGTTCCAGTTTAAGGGGATTGTCCTTATGCACAAATATTCGTTCTATTAGAGATTCCTGTTTATACCTTAACGAACCTGGGCTTAGTTGACTTTCAGAAGATGACTGACGATGAACAAAAATTTCCTGTTCTGTATAGTCGAGTAATATGGACGATTCCTTTTGAGTTACTTCAAGCGTCCTTACCTTATTTTGAGATACTCGACTTGCTAGAATATTCGCTATACACCCGTTCTCAAATTCTATTTGAGCATTGATCAAATCGTCTCGCTTAGAAAAGATTGAATTCCCAATTACATTTATATTGACCACAGTAGAATTAACAAGTTTAAGGACAATGTCGATATCATGGATCATGATATCAAGCACGACTCCATCATCCTTGATTCGACTAGAAAATGGACTCATGCGCCTACATTCAATATATATTGGATCCTTGACAATTTTAAATAGCTCTTGAACAGCACCATTAAATCTTTCTACATGGCCTATGTGAAGAGTTATTTTTTTCTTTTCAGCAAGATTAAACAACTCTTCTGCCTTACTTAAGTCATCAGTACACGGTTTTTCTAATAGAGTGTGGATTCCCGCTTCTATAAATTCCGTGCCAATCGCATAATGCAGGGAAGTCGGCACAGCAACAACAACCGCATCAACCATATTGAATAGGTCTTTGTAATTCTTGTAACTATGAGTTTTGTATTGTTCAGATATTTTTTTAGCCCGCTCTGGGTCGCTATCTACAACGCCAACCAAATCTACTTCGCGCATCTCAGACAAAACGCCTACATGATATTCACCCATCTTTCCAACACCAACAACCCCTATCTTAAACTCTGACATTATCTAATAATTCCTCGATTGGATTGATTTACAAAGTTCACAAGATAGTTAATTTCATTTGACATTTTAATTTCTTCTTTTATTTTTTTGATCGCTTGAGTAGTATTTAGTTCGTCATGCATAATAAAATTTATCGCGTTTTTTATGCCACTCCTTACGCCAGGTGCTATCCCTGCTCTTTTCAGACCTATTGCGTTTGCTCCAACTAGCCGAGCAGGGTTTCCCTCTACAGTCGAATATGGAAGTATATCTTTTACGATTCGACTCATACCACCGGTCATGGAAAGCTTACCGAATCGAACAAATTGATGAGCTCCTATCATCCCAGAAATAAAAGCACGATCTTCTACAATGATATGACCTGACAGTGAAGTTGCATTGACAAGAACCACGTCGTTTCCTATGACACAATCATGGGCAATGTGCGCATATGCCATAATAAGGCAACTTTTACCTACTATTGTTTTTTTATTCTGATTACCAGAACGGTGGATTGTAACAAATTCTCGCACTATAGTGTGATCACCAATCTCTACGAAAGATACAATATCCCTAACACCTGCAATCTGTGGATCACCCCCAATAGAGGCCCCATGAAAAATACGACAATCCGATCCCACAACTGTATCTGCTTCTATATAAACGTTGGGACCAATTTCTGTTCGATCTCCAATTTTCACTCTCGGACCAACAGTAGAAAAAGGCCCAACCCGAACGTCTTTTCCTAGCTCAGCACTGGAATGGATTTCAGAGTTGCTATGGATAGCCACCGTAAAAATTCAACCTGTAATTTAGAATTATAATTTAAAAAAAATTGGTTAGAAAATGTCGGGGGGGGGAGATGCTTGGTATTTTTTCACGCAAATCTACTTACTTTACTAAATCACCCTTATCTTTCCCCAACATTGCCTGAAGAGTACACTCTGCGGCAAGTTTATCCTCCACATAAGCACTACCTTGGAAACGAAATAATGTTCCCCTTTGTTTTATCTTGACCAATTCTAACCGCAGCTGATCACCCGGGCGCACCGGTTGCCGAAATTTTGCACCATCAATACCCGTAAAAAAAACAGAACCATGCCCTTCTTTTTTTAAAGTTTTCAAAGCAAGAATGCATGCAACCTGAGCAAGGGCTTCAATGATGAGAACTCCTGGCATGATTGGATATTCCGGAAAATGTCCTTGAAAAAAAGGTTCATTAGTAGTGACATTTTTTATCCCCACAATACGTGAATACATATCACACTCAACCACCCGGTCCACCAATAGAAACGGGTATCGATGTGGTATTATCTTTTTAATTTCATCAATATCCATCATAGACTTCTTCCTTCAAAAGCACACAATGACGATCAATCTATTTACATTTAGATCAATCTGATTTGTGAACACCTTCTTATTTTGTACTGTTGTAAGTTCGGATTGCTAATGCGGTGAGGTCCACAGACTGGTCAAAATAAAGACCAACTTTCTTTTCTAGAATCATTGTAAATTTCTTACTTTTACCTAAATCTTGAACAGTTTTTACCATTTTCTTTAATATTTTACCCGTAATTGCTTTTTCCTTTTTTGCAAATTCTTCGTTTTTATCCTGCACATGACGCTCAAAATCTTTTTTTTGTTTAATTAAGGCCTCTTCTTTTTTTTTCTTTTTTTCGGGGCTAAGAACCATACTCTGTTTATTCAGATTTTCGATCATTTTTTTTAAACTATTTTCTTTTTTAGTAATTTTTTCTTTTTCTTTTTTAAATCCAGTTTTAAACGAAGCAAATTCTTTTTTCCATTCTTTAGTTCCAGTAACCGCTACCTGAATATCGATAACTCCAACTCTTATATCTTTTGCGTAACCAGGGGTCGCCTGAGAAAATATTAAAAATATAATTGAAAAGCAAAAAAAACTCTTAAAAAAATTCAATGTGTTGACAAATCTACTAAGCATTTAAAACCTCTTTATTGAAGATTAAAAAGAATTTCCTGCCGAAAAGTGAAACTCACCTGATTCCTCACCGGTTGCCTGATCTAGCTTGACTCCATAGGCAAACCCTATAGGTCCAAATGGGCTTAAGAAACGAACTCCTGCTCCAACACTATCCCTCATCTTTGCCAAATCCCATGTGTTTCCGGTAGTACTAGTATCATCTCCTCCACCGTATAGTTGACCACGGTCATAAAATAGAAACCCTCTCAATCCCTTTGTAAAGGGATATTGAAGTTCTAAGTTTAATAACAGTGACTGGTTTCCCCCTAAGGGATTTCCCAAACTGTCTTTAGGCCCAATGTTTTTGATGGTATAGCCTCTCAGACTTTTGGGTCCCCCCATATAATACCTCTCAAATGCTGGCAAATCATCAGCAGCATAGCCATCTGCCCATGAAATTTCCCCATGCACCATTCCGACCAGCTTGCCAATGATCGGCCAATAGTGACTGGTTTCATAGGATGCTTTATGAAACTTGGTACCGCCAAGACCTGCCAAGTCTAACCGTATCACATGACGAGACCCCGTAGAAGGATTCATATAATTATCTCTGGTATCCCTAATAAAACTAGGAGAAATCCGGCTGGTAACCCTGCTTTCATTTTTTAAATAACCTGTTGTTGCCACAACATCGGTGATTTCGGTATCGGCAAAATTGTAATTTATTCCTAGCCAATCATATTCAGATAGGGATTTCCCTAAACGAAGCCCTCCACCAGTT
>JAPYPM010000115.1 GCA_029937635.1 Nitrospinaceae bacterium | reverse complement strand
CTTCGTTTCTATATTCGTGTTGCTACTATTTTTTTTGAGTGGCTCTATAGTATTTTTTTGTTTAGAAGAACTTTTTAGATTTGTTTCTGATATTGCGCTCAGCTTATTCATAATATTCTGATTCCTCCATGAAACAGAAAACATATTCTTAGTAACTCACATTTCTTGTGAGTTTTATACGGATTTGACTCCACATCATCCCGCAACTGTTTAATACGGCAAAAATTAGTATTTCTTTAGTCTTAAATATTTTTAACATACACTTTTCATCTTTTAGATATAGAAGGTATATGTTTTACAATAACTTAAGAGCTATAATTAATAATGCTAATTAATGATGTATTATCTAATTAACTACTATTGATCTATAAGGTAATAAGCAATCATACGGGAATATTAATGCAAAAAATAATAGATGTTGATGGAATAACTTGTGAGCACTGCGTTACTACAATAAAAAAATCTATTGAAAGTCTATCTGGAATAGTCAGCGTTAATGTAGATATACAAAAACAACAAGTTATTGTTGATTTTAATGGAAGTCTAAAGAATTCAGAAAAAATATTAGAAAAAATAGGGGAGGCTGGTTTTGAGGTCAGGATGTGAGCTATTCTGCTAGAATTAGAAATTTATTTTAATCTGCTAGCAGAATTTCTATGAAATTTTATTTAGAAGAAAAAAAATGGATACTATATATTAAGTATCCTTAAAAGCACTGTGGATAGAAACTATGCCAAAAGTAAGCTCAATAAAAGATACTTTTTTAAAACCAATTTTTCTGATCCATTCAATAAATTCTTTTTGATTTGGAAAATTTGCTACTGATTCTGGGAGGTAACTATAAGCATTAGAATGTCCAGAAATAAGGTTTCCTATCTTAGGCAAAATAAAGTTAAAGTAGAAATCATAGATTATATTAAGAATTTTATTTTGAGGTTCAGAAAACTCAAGAATGACAATTTTCCCACCAGGTTTTAGTACTCGATAAAATTCTTCAAGTCCCATTTGGATGTTAGAAAAATTTCTAACTCCAAAAGAACATATAACACTATCAAAAAAATTATTTGCAAATGGTAGGCACTCTCCACTACCAATTTGTAATGAAATTTTGTTATCAAAATTATTTTGAGATACTTTAGTTTTGCCAAGATTTAGCATGTTTTTACAAAAATCAATTCCAAAAATATGCGTCGAAAGATTCCGTTTTTCAATTTCTACAACCATGTCACAGGTACCTGTTGCGACATCTAAAATGCAATCATTTTTAATTGGATCAAGTAAGTCAATCGCTCTTTTTCTCCAGTTCCTATCTTGACCAAAGCTAAGTAACCAATTTAAAAAATCATATCTTGGCGCTATAGAGGCAAACATTTCTCGAGTTTGTAAACTAAAAGCTGTGGTATCTTCTTTAGTCATAGTTTTCTAGTAGAATTTATTAGAGAATATTATTTGAGGCATGAAATTCTATCATCTGAATTAAATTGTAACAATATGATTGAATTTATTATGAAAATCAAATGAGTCATTTAGGTAGTGACCATTGCATTATTACTGATGAACTCATTACCTTTTATGGAGCGAAAAATGAAAAATGTCGTTGTTCCTTTGGCGCCAGGATTTGAAGAAATTGAGACGATAACTGTTGTAGATATACTCAGGAGATCTGGTGCTCGAGTTTCTATAGCTGGTACAGTTGATGGTGTAATCGAAGGCTCAAGAGGGGTTAAACTTATTGCAGATGAGTCTATTGACAGTATTAAATCTGAAAAATTTGATTTGATGATTCTTCATGGAGGGCAACCTGGAACTGATAATTTAAAAAATGATCCTAGAGTTACTTTACTTTTAAAGGAAATGGAAAGTAAAAATAAACTAATAGGGGCAATTTGTGCAGCACCAATTATTTTAGAGGAAAATGGTATTTTAAAAAAACGGAGACGAACTAGCCATCCATCAATTAAAGGAACATTGTCTGGAGATTTGTATGTAGAGAGTAGGGTGGTGGTTGATCATAATATTATAACTAGCCGTTCTCCAGGGACTGCAATGGAATTCGCATTTAAATTGGTGGAAATTCTTTATGGAAAAGATCGTGTTAGAGTTGTTAATAACGGTGTGTTAGCAAAGATTTAATATGCTGGAAGTTTCTAAATCTATTTAATTTATGCCCTAAGAAAAAACTTTAAACATTTAATTATTTTTTTTCTACAAATAATCTCCTAAATCTTATAAATTAATAATCAAATTTTAATAAGTTTAAGTTCTAATATCACCCTTTATAATAGTCACTGATTCTCCTCCGACTCGAACTGATTCTATTACATCTTTATTTTTTTCGACACAAACAAATAGATCAGATGGACGTCCCATAATATGACCTTGTTCAATAAATATGTTCTCGCAATCATTTTTTGATAGGCAATTATTAATTGATAGATAAGCACCAGTTGCCCCTGCGGCACTTCCAGTTGCGGGATCTTCAGGAATTCCTAATTTTGGAGCAAAGACCCTAGAATGAATCGTGGCAGTTGGATCAAAAGTCTCGCAAGTATATACACAAATTAAATCAATGCCCAAGCTAGTTAGAAGGTGGTTTAATCTTTTGGTGTCAACTACTATTCCCTTAAGTGCTTTCAAGGAAGTGATGGGTACAATCAAAACGGGTAATCCTGTGGACACAATTTGTATAGGTTTAGATGTGGAGTTGATATCTTTAGTAGATAGACCTAGTGCTTTTCCTAATTCTTCGGAACAATCAAGTGGAGGATGAAATACGGGCAATAATTGATCCATAAAAAGAAGGTTCTCCCTTCCCATCTCACTAACAGTAACTATCCCTACCTTCATGGATAGTTTAATCTTATAATTACCAGAGAAAACTTTTCCAGTTTCTCTCAAAACATGTGCTGTACCAATAGTAGGATGTCCTGCAAAAGGAAGCTCTTTTTCAGGTGTGAATATTCTAACTGAAAAATCTGCAGGTAGATTATCGGACGGCAAAACAAAAGTGGTTTCAGATAAGTTCATCTCGCGTGAAATATTCTGCATATTTTGAGATGTTAATCCTTCGGTGTCAAAAACTACAGCTAATGGATTCCCCCCAAATGGAATTTTCGTAAAAACATCAACTTGATAAAAAGAACAATTCATTTATTTTAATTGAATTAAATATTTTTGTCTGCCCACTTTTTGAGAACATAGAGTGACCACGGACGAGACCATGAACACCGTTTATTTAAAAAATTACTCCACGTTTTTTGTACGCCATCCTGAGAAATAAAGTTAGATAACTTTTCTGATGGAGATAATAAGACAGTCTCTATCTCAGACCTCATTTCCCCTCTCATCCAATGTTCAAATGGTAAAGTAAATCCCATTTTTTTTCTTTGCACTATGAACTTTGGCAACTTATTAGTTAGTGAATTTACTAATAAAGGTTTTGGAGAACCTTTTTTTGTTTTTATGTTTGATGGGATAGAAAACATAAGTTCAATTAACTTGTGATCTAGCAAAGGAACTCTGATTTCAAGACCGTGTGCCATGCTCATTGTGTCCGTATCTCTTAATAATGTAGTATTCATGTAGTGAGTCATCTCAAGATAAGAGATTGTGTCGACAGTTGATAATTGGGATTGAGAATCAATTAGTTCGTGAGTACGCTGTAAGTTTTTCGAAATTTCATTCTTCAAAAGAAGAGGATCAGAAAACAAACTTCCCAACTCTTGCTCGCAAAACAAAGAACGAAACAAAAAATAAACATGCGCTCCGTTATATTGACCTTGAATTAGGTGGTTTAGCTTTGTGATTTTGTCAGATGAGGGCATTAAGTTAGTGGCTAGTTTGCTAAATTGTTTTCTTAAATCTATTGGAAAAAAATTTAGAATTTTCTGTAGCTTATTTAGTCGTGGAACTATTGAGAAAGAGTTATAACCGGCAAATAGTTCGTCCCCTCCCAATCCTGATAATGCAACTTTTAGACCCATGTTTTTAGCGGTCTTTGAAATCATGTATGTGTTTATTCCATCAACTGTTGGTTGGTCCATGGATTCTATTGCGGGTGTTAAATTTTCAATAAGATCCATTTCCGAAAGTAGGAGTTCTTGATGTTGTGTTCCAAAATGATTAGCAACTAATGATGAGTATTTAGACTCATCATAAACTTTGTCTTTAAATGTTACTGCTATAGTTTTAATAGGAGTAGGGGTATTAGTTGAGATCATACTTACCAACGCACTTGAATCTATTCCCCCGCTAAGAAAAGCACCGATAGAAACATCACTCACAATATGTTGTTGTGCTACTTCATTTAGACAATTTTCTATCCGTTTAACTATTTGAGTTGGGGATTCTAATAATTTACTTTCATGAAAAGGGTCCCAATATTTATTAATTTTAATTCCTTTATCATCTGCAACTAAAAAATGTCCTGGTTGAAGCTCTTTTATTGAGTCCAATATAGATTCAAGTGAACCTACACGTCCAAATGCAAGATATTCAAATATTCCAGTTGGATTTAAACAAGGTTTGTCTATTTTTGAAGCAATCATAGCTCTTAATTCTGAGCTAAACATAAATATATTATTTTTTGAATAATAATATAATGGTTTAATACCTATACGATCCCGAGCAAGAAAAAGTTTATTGTTCGGGCTATCCCAAATTGCAAAAGCAAACATACCTCTTATATGTTTTAAGCAATCTATACCCCAAGTCTCATATGAGCGAAGTAGGACTTCTGTATCTGAGTTAGACCGAAATTCATATCTATTTTTTAATTCATGCTTTAATTCTTTATAGTTATATATTTCACTATTAGTGGATATCCATATGGATGAATCATTGTTGGCCATTGGTTGATGCCCAGCTTTACTAGGATCTATTATGGATAGTCTCTGGTGTCCCAAGTTTAAATTTAGGCCATTTTTACCTTTAATTTTCACCTCGCCACGGTCATCCGGACCTCGGTGTTTTAGCGCATCCAGCAACATGTGAAAGCCTTTAGTGACTCTTTCAGGTGATGTTTTGGAATTATTATCTAGAATACCGGCTATACCGCACATGTTTTGATATTGTTAAAATATAGGCAGGAGGATTTAATATTTTAGTTCCCATAACATATATTATGTAAACTAAATAAAAATAAATCTATAAACCAAGAATTTTGATAAAAAGATAACTAATAGAACTAATTAGCTTTTTTGAGAGCTAGAGAATCTTTGACGGCCTTAATTATATGATTTGTAGAAAGTCCATATTTTTCATATAATTCAGATCCAGAACCCGTTTCGGCAAAATGATCGCGAACGGCTATAGCCTTAAATGGTTTTGATATTTGATGGTTAACAAGAGTCTGACAAACAGCATCAGCTAAACCACCGATTATATTATGATCTTCAGCTGTAATTACTGCAATATGTCGTCTGGATTCTGCAATAACAAGTGCTTCGTCTAGTGGCTTTAGAGATGAAATATTAACAACAGTTGTAGAAATAGACTCCTTTTGAAGAATTTCAGCAGCAATTAAACTTTCTTGAACTAGGCTTCCTGTGGCAAAAATAACGGCGTCACTTCCTTGTCTTACAATATTACCTTTTCCAATCTCAAACTTGTAAGTTGAATCGTAGATACCTTTTAATTTTGGTCTTCCTAATCTTAGGTAAGCTGGCCCAAAATATTTTGATAATGCTTTGGTGGCTTGAACCGCCTCTTCCCAGTCAGCAGGTTGTATTACAATCATATTTGGCATAGCTCTAGTATAGGCTAGGTCAACAATCATCTGGGCTGAAGGACCATCTTCACCTACAGCTAATCCAGTATGAGTACCAGCTAATTTTACATTAGAATTAGAATAAGCGACACTTACCAGGATTTGATCCATAGTCCTCCCTAGAAGAAAGCAAGCAAAGCTGGTAGCAAAAGCTACTTTTCCTGTTCGTGCAAGCCCGGCAGCAGTACAAACCATATCACCTTCACTAATTCCCATATTAAAAAATCGTTCAGGGAATTTTTGACCAAACTTAATGGTCCGTGTGCTATCACTGACGCCTGAATCGAATACCACTACATTTGGGTCAGTATTTCCAAGCTCAACTAAGGCTTCACCATAACCATCTCTTGTCGCGCCATCTTTAATCATTTTAGTTCCCTAGCTCTTTTAAAGCTTTTTTAAGGTCTTCTTCACTAGGGGCAACTCCATGCCAGCCTTTATTTCCTTCCATGAAACTAACCCCTTTACCTTTAATGGTATCTGCAATAATAACCCGAGGTTTGTTCGAATGTAGAGGTAATGAAAGTGTAGTCATAATATCTTTCATACTATGTCCGTCAATACGGTGCACATCCCAGCCAAATGAAAGCCACTTGTCTTCTAGCGGTTCTATATTTTTTAAATCTTTAGTTAGGTTATCTTGGGCTACCTTATTATTATCAATTATTGCTATTAAATTATTAGAATTAAATTTTGCAGCTGACATAGCGGCTTCCCATATTTGACCCTCTTGAATTTCACCGTCCCCGAGAACCACGTACACGTTATAATCTAATTTATCAACGCAAGCACCCAAGGCAATTCCATGCCCAACACTTAGCCCCTGCCCCAAACTACCACTAGCAATCTCAATACCTGGGGTTTTTGGGTGCGGGTGTCCCGATAGAAATAATTCGCTCCCAATTTTTCTATATTTCCGTAGTTCTTCTTCGGGAAAGTAACCCGCGCGCGATAAAACGCAATACATAAGGGCACTTGCATGACCTTTGCTCAGGATAAATCTATCTCTATTGGGGTCGCTGGGGTTATGAGGATCGTATCGAAGAATACCACCAAAATAAATGGCAGTGAGGAGGTCAGTTGCGGATAAACTGCCACCAGGGTGACCGGATCCCGCCTGAAATATAACTTTTAAAATTTTTTTACGAAGTTCTTTGGCTATTTTCTCAAGTTCTGATATATCCAGCCCGGCTAAATTTGTATTTTCCATATAAAATATAT
>JAPYPM010000114.1 GCA_029937635.1 Nitrospinaceae bacterium | reverse complement strand
TTCTTGATGAAAAAAGTTCCCAAGATCTACCACATCGTTACTACTATCTACTTCAATCAAATCTAAGTCTTTTGTGACTTTATGTTCGGTTCGAGCTATGAATGTTGATTTATTATAAAAAAAAGAACCTTTGTTAATATAAAAATACGATTCTGCTGCCAATGTAAGCACAAACAAACTAAAAAAAAATCCCCCTAACCCCAGAAAACAATTTGAACTTCTTGTTCCTCCTTTATCTTTTTTTAAGAAAAAACTGAAAATCAAAAAAACTACTGTAAAGACAGTTAAAAGTATATAGAGATAGGAAATTTTTTGAAATACGTACCAAGCTTCCATTAATATTTCTATTCCTTTGATATTTTTTAAAATTTATTTTTTCTAAGTTTTTTCTTTATAAAGACATGCAATGATTTCTATAGCATCTAAGTCTATACTTTAGATTAATTCATTAGCATTAACAGTTCGCCTGCAATCAATAGGAATAAGATTTTCTACACGCTGAATATTTGAATCTAAAAGATCGCAAACATATCTAATTTCACATCTCGGGTCAGCAGAAAGGCTTCGGACTATATTAGGGCCCCGATGGCCCAAGCCAATTATTCCAACTCTAAATTTTCAGACATACTTATACCATGCTTATAGGCCTACGGATTAGAAATCCATTGCTCATTTATGGTGAGTCCTAGGGTAGATCGGTCTACACTTTTCAACATGGAACTACTAAAACTTTTGGGCCATGTTGTTATAAATCAAGTGCGACTATTTGTTAATGATAAACTTAATTTTCCGCCAGGTATTTCTCCATGCTTAAAAGTGGCCTTAACGTAACAGTATTGCCGACCAGTAATATTATTCAGGTGGGTCGGAGAAAATGCCGTGTAGGTTTCTATCAAACGCTCAAACCTTAGAAAAGGCTTGTCATAAAAAACCACATGATCAATATCATCAAGGGATACTTTGGCATGCTCTAGACAATATCGAATCGCATTGACTGGAAAACGAGCATCATGTTTTTTTCGACTAAACCGTTCTTTTTGGGCCGCCGCGAGAATATCTCCATCCTGAATAAGCGCTGCAGCGCTGTCATGATAATAGGCCGAGAGACCCAGTATACGCATATATATTTCTCTAATTTAAAAGAAATTATAGACTAAAGGAATAACCGCTGAACCCTGAGCCAATACAATTAACCCGCCTATTAGCAAAAGAGAAATAACAGTGGGCCACATCCAAAATCGAGCACGCTCCCAAAGAAATCCAAAAAATTCTTTTAAAAATGGCATGCGACAAACTCCTTTAAATTAATATTGCTTAGTCATGTAACCGGGTTTCGGGCCGGGGGGATTACGATCAATCCAGTCACTTTCAAGGTCAGATTGAAACTTAAGGTAAAGTGTATCCTTACTTAATAAACTTCGAACAACTCCCATGGGGGCCAGAATAAGAAAAAAAACAAGCCTAAATAAAATAAGATTGCCAACTCGACCAAGAAGACCAAGTTTCATCCAAACCCAACTAGGTGAGGCTAGTATGGAAGTTGGAATTATAGCAATAGTAAAAACAAAAATTAATCCTAATAAAGAATATCGCGCAGCAGAAAAACTATTCAACTCTTCCCATATTCCAATTCCTAGTAGCATGAGAGCTAATACTATGCCGAAAGATCGGTCTGAAAACATACTATTTTTTTCTCCTCTATCTAAATTCTCATGCACTTTCTTGCCTCTCGTATTGAGTTGGCAGGTCCGTTCCAGCTTGACACCACGATTCTTGAACAGGTCGGTCAGGATGGGGTGGGTAATGGTCGCCCTAACCCGAGACTTAATGTCATCACCGACAAAGTGTTATCTAACTTCTGGTGGTATCCAGAAAAAAATAAGATTTCTTGTGAGTTTGATTAAATTTTAATTATTATTATTTTTGATAAGATGGACGGCTTTTTAGAATCAGAAGCTCAAATCCATAATAAAAAATAGAAGAAAATAAATTGAGGATTATGAAATAAAATAGAAACAATGAAAATATGTCTAATTTAGATTCAGCCAGAAACATTAAAATCATTATATGGAATAGGTAAATTGAATAACTAATGTTTGCAAGAAATCGAAAAAATAACACAACTAAATTATTTGATATTTTTACCTTAGTTGCTATTAGAATAAGAGCAGAAAATGTAAGGCCACAAATAAAAATAAAAGCATTTTGGTGAAAAACGTTCGACATAAGGACAATTGGATTTAGAAAAATGAACGTCAGATAAAGTAACCCAAAGAACAAAGCAATTAAGATGTGGATGGAAAATATTTTATCTTTTATTTGATAAGCCACTATGCCAAGAAATATAGCATCTAATCTAAAGATTACAGATCTTCTGATCTCCTCTCCCCAATCTTGTCCATCATTTAAAAAAAAACGTATCAAATTTAAAGCGACGATATATATAACTGCCGTAATTATAATGGCTTTTTTTTCATTTAGACACTTGCGGATCAACAATAAACTTAAGGGGGCTATGACATAAAACCACTCTTCAATTGAGAGAGACCAACCAACATGAAAAAAATTTGGCTCACTACTGTCGGAAATAAAATTCTGTGTGTATGTTAAAAACCTTAGAATGTTAAGCCCGTTTCCATAATCTAAAATGATACAAGTCCCGAGAATAGCCAAGCAATAAGGTGGAACTGTTCTTATCCATCTTCGTGCTAGAAATGTTAAAAGTGTGCTTTTAGAATTTGTTTTGGTTACATAAAAAAGCTGAGGAGCTAAGACAAAGCCAGAAAGAACAAAAAATAACTCAACACTAATAATCGCTAATAATTCTGCTTGTGGTAAGTTGTATTGTTGAGATAGGAGGTGGGCAATACTTACAAGCATTGCAGCTGAGTAGCGATAAAAATCTAAAAAGGGATAGTGTCGGCTACCCAGAATGTGCATAGGCTTGCTGTTCAAAATGACAGGAATATTCTTTGCTCAAAACGCTTGGCCCATACGGGGTCGCTGGCGATAAATACCGGTATATTATGGAACCCTTCTTCGGCGTTTTATTTATTTCATGGTAGATACTATAAATATTTCAGGACTCATTAAATATTAAAAGTTGTTCTCAATGACCTTCCCACAGAATTTTTAAATAGGGTTTTATATAAGAGGCGCTGCAGATTTACTCTCCGATATTTCTTCAGGTGATTTGTAAAGCCGAGCCTTAGAGAAGGCATCTTTTTCATTATACTTATCCCATAACATATTTATGTGCGCCCGTTTGACCGTTAAAAACTTTCTAATTGGATCTGCGAAAGCCCCGCCAACTTTTATAGTATATTTTAGATCCTCGTAAGAGTTAACTTTTCTTAGGAAATGAAAAGGATTCATGACCCATTTTTTCAATCGAGCTTTAAAAAAAGTTTTGTATGCTTCAGTTAGCATTTCCTGTAATTCTTCAGGCGAGCAATACTTTGTCTGTGCTCCTCTTTGCGAAAGAGTCTCGCCGATCGCCGCAAAGTCTTCAGCTTCTTTGAATACGGTCGGATCCATAATTGGATCCAAATCTAGAAGACCTTCTTTTTTAAAAACCGAATAAACATCTGATGTAGGATGAGGTAGCAATAAATAAAAAACGGCCATATCGGTCCCACTATCAATTGCATAGCGAATCGAATCCCTCATATCTTCTTTTTTTTCATAGGGAAACCCAAGAATAAAAGTACAAATAGTCCATAATCCGATTTTGTTTGCGTGTGCAATCATTTTAGTCGCCTGTTCAAGTGGAACTTTTTTCTTAATAAATTTTCGGGTCTCCTTATTCCCGGATTCTATGCCAAAGGTGAGTCGGTAGCATCCCGAGGCTTTCATTTTATCAAGTAAATTTTCATTTAGTAACCAATGGGCAACTCCATTTGGAGTAGTCCATCTAATATCGACCTTTCTACGTATGATTTCGTCACACAAGGCAGCAAGTCTTGGGATGTCTCGCCCCAAATCATCATCCAGAAAGCTAACTTCTCGCATATTATATTTTTCTTGCAAAAATTCAATTTCGTCTACAACTTTAGAAGGGTGACGTCCAGTCCAGTCCCTACCCCAGACAGCACGAACAGTGCAAAACACACATTTCTGGGGACATCCACGGCTGGTTACCATGGCGCCAGCAGGTTTACGCATGATGAATTCATGCCTCATGCTCTCGTCAATATAGTGTTCCATGGGAAGGAGGTGGCGAGCGGGCAAAGGAAGCGAGTCGATGTCATCCATACGCTCTCGGGGAGGGTTTTGGATAACTCTACCTCCGTCTCTATACGTCAAACCAAGGATGCCATTCAGAGATTCCTTATTTTCTATTTTTCTTAGAAGCTCAGCGAATGTAACTTCCCCTTCACCCTTGACCACCATGTCTACATTTTTATCCTTCATAACTAGCTCTGGAAACTCTGAAGGGTGTGAACCTCCAAAAACAACAGGAAGTTTAGGATGTCTCTCCTTAATCAGCTTTGTGATCCGGTGAGGATCCCCAGAATATGCTGTAAACATATTGCTGATACCTAAGACATCTGGACCAAAATCATCCACTCGTCTTAAAACTTCTTCATCAGGAATGCCAAATCTAGTGTGGGTTGGCGTACGGGTAATGTCTTCTCGAGCACCTCTACCATCAAGGATGTTAACTTCGTGCCCTTCCTGTTCTAAATATGCCCCAAGATAAGCCAGTCCAAGAGGTTGAACCACTGGAGGCACAGATGGGTCGTCACCGTAGACTGTCGTAGGCGGGAAAACCAACATGACTTTCATCTTAAATACCCTTTACGAGATTGATATTTGAGTTCCATTCCACGTTCTTATGACGATTGTTTTACCACATAGATATTGAATTTTTCACGACCCAAAAGGTGCCGACCATGAATATTTTCTGAAACGAACAGCAGTTGGGTGTTTGAGCTTGAACAAAGCCGACATTGCATAGGCATGTTTCTCGATTCAGGGATTAAAACTTTTGGTTTATAAACTCTTGGACTAGTATGTTTGTTTGTTTAGTATAATTTAGTTTTCTTTGCGAATGCCAAAGACTCCGTATATATTTTGGATTAAAGAATATGGATATGTTTGGGTAGATTTTGTTGTGTTTTTTCATTTCTCTTACCGCGAATACCCCTAAATCTACGTTATGTTTAGCGAAGCGGAATTTTTCTGGCATTTCCGCAGCCAATTTTATAGGGTTCTTCATCAGCAAGGGATATTCTTCTCGAGTAAGTCCCTGCGTCTCCGCGAAAATTTCTGTCCCGGGGTATGGGGTAAAGATATTAATAGAAACGATATTTGGTTTAATTTCCCCAAGCAGATCGATGGCATCCTGAAGATCTTGTTCGGTTTCCCCAGGAGTATTTATCAATATGTTAGCAAAAGCTCGAATACCTAACTTGCGACAATTTTTAAAAGTTTCTTTTACTTCACGTACCTTTGTGCCCTTTTTCAAAAGCTGCATTTGTTCGTCTGACGCTTTTTCGACTCCAAAATCGAGCTGGATACAACCAGCTGCCTTCATTAGTTTGAGCGACTTGTAATTAACCGTATTAACCTTCGAAGAACAACCCCAAACCAAGTTCATTTTATTTTTAATCATTAGTTCGCAAAATCCGGACACCATATCTTCATCCAAAGTAAACAAATCATCTATGAAATAAAATGAGTCAATCTTGTACTTTTCTTTTAAAAAAACAACTTCTTCAAAAAGGTGCTTAGGGGTTCTTAAACGAACACCTGCATTTTTTTTAATGCCACTAGCGAAATTAAAATCTCTAAGTTCTGGAGCAACGCAGAAGGTACAAGCCGATGGGCATCCACGCGAAGCAGAAAGATACATACTTCTTGTAAATACGCCACGAATAGCGTACGGAGAAGCATTAGTATAGTATTCCATGTCCACCCCCTCATAATCTGGACAAGAAATTGAATCTAATTCATAATCAAGAAGCTGCCGCTCAGTAATTATCTTTTCACCTATTTCATTGTCATAGAAGCCCACACCTTTTAACTCACGTATGTCCTTGCTAGACCGAATAGCCAAAATTAGTTCATATAGAGAGATCTCCCCCTCTCCAAAAATTACAAAATCAATATCAGAGTTTGGTCCCAATAAATCGTCAGGGTACAATGTGGGATGAATACCACCAGCAACAATCTTAGCATCTGGTTTAATTTCTTTAATCCTGCGCGCAAGTCGCTCAACTTCATCTACTTCCGGTGTATAGCAAGTTATCCCAATTATGTCCGTATCAATTTCCGATATTTTTTTTATTGTTTGTTCCTCTACTGCATTAAAAAAATTCATCTTATTGAAAAAAAAAGACTCGTCTCGAACAATTTGACCCTTCATAACGGAGTCAACAATCTGTGTTTTTATTCCCTTATGCTTCAAATAGCCTGAAATATACATCAATGCCAGGGGAGGTCGATAATGATTCATCATACGTGACGGCGGAGAAACCAAAATCACAGTTTTATTTCCATTTTTTATTTGAGGGCTGACTTCGAGCATATAGATATGATATTGAAGGGCTTTTCTCAGAAACAGTTACAGTTTATTTAAAATCTCTCTCGCCATGAATAGCGCCGATAGAATCTACAATTCCAGCATTAATTAGGTTACCACAACCAAGACTACAAAATTCGTATTCACTCCATTATACTCGGCAAATTGAAGCAAATCTAAAACCTAGTCCCCTCAAATATAGCAAACCGTATCCCAATCTGGCGTTCAAATAATTGATAAATGGAAGGGGCCTTCTTCAACGCGGATGTTATCTTAACCTCCAAGAAGGTGAGAAATTCTAAGCATTTCTCCATTAAAAACCAATGACCTTAATAGAGACCAGCACATCTATACTCTGAACTTGTCTTCCATATAAAACACCAGCTAACATAGGATCAAACTCGCTTGACTAAAGATACTGCAGTGGTGTCACTAGGCTAAGCCGCAACAGAACACAAATCATTTTATATAAAGGATAGTGCCGAACAGGCCAGTTGATTTCAGTAGTAACGTAGATTTTTATCCATTTAATTTCAATAA
>JAPYPM010000113.1 GCA_029937635.1 Nitrospinaceae bacterium | reverse complement strand
CAACCAACCTATCATCAAGGGAGTTGACATAGCCAAGCCAAATAAAACATAAAGTATCGTGTGCCCAGCAGTCATATTTGCAAATAGTCTGACTGAAAGTGAGATCGGCCGAGCAATCATACTGATAATTTCAATAGGGATCATGATCGGAATCATAATTTTAGGAACCCCAGGTGGTACTAAAATACCAAAAAACCGAAGTCCATGCTTGGCGAATCCTATAAACAAAGTTAAAATAAAAATACCGGTGGCAAAGACCCCTGTTACCACCAGTTGACTGGTAATAGTATAAGACCCGGGTATCATTCCTATCAGATTGCATGCAAGAATAAAAAAGAATATCGTCGCAATAAATGGAAAGTATTTAGGAGCCTCTTTTTTACCAATAAACTCCTCCACCATATCTTTAATAAACACCAAAGACATTTCTGCGACAATCTGCAGTTTTCCGGGAATAAGACTAACACCCGTTTTTACTACAAGCATAAATAAGCCAAATACGATGGACAGCCCAATCCACATAGCAATGACGGCCTTACTAATGGATATATCAAATCCCAATAAGCTCAAATGTATAATAGGATGAATTTCAAAATGATGTAGCGGATTTTCCATTTATCTATATAGCCCTAACTTAAACTCCATTATTTTAGTCTTTGTCGTTTTGTGTAGTTATTTCCTTTGAAACTCGATAAACATTAAGACTACCTGCGGCTCCACCGAAAATAACTCCTGCAGCTAGAAACCAAGGCTTTGAATCAAAATAACGATCAAGTGCATACCCCATAACAGCACCTATCATTACCGCCACTGTGAGTTCTGTCCCTAGCCTGAAAGCAATACTCAAGCCCTGACGGAACTCACTACCTTTATTCATTATTAAGTATGTCTGGAAATTGAAGGCCCAACAGGTAAAATCGGGAACAGAATACACAAAAAAAATAATATTGCAACGATGTTTTTCACACAGAAACTGATCAGGCTTCGCAAATCATTGTTTGCAATAAGCCATAACCCACTGATCAGAAAAATCAATTACCGCTATTGGATTCTTCAAATAAAACTCAACTCAGTAAGCAAGTTCCCCATGCTCACCTTCAAAATTCTGCAACGAAACCATATCTATTGCGTCCCATGGACAACCTTCCAACAAAGTATCCATGGGTCCTTTTGTAATACATTTTTTACAGCCAATGCAAAGCAAAGGATCAACCTCTATGCGAATGGTGTGCGGAACATCAGGATTTTGCACTTCGAGCATACAATTATCTACTGGACATTCTGTCACACAAATAGGAGAGCCACCACACCCCGTGCACGCATCATTAATTACTGCTAATATTTTAGGCTTACGCTTCCTTTTCTCTGAGCGCTTGGCCTTCTCGGCAACTGCCATAATCTATACCTCTGTGCCAGTTATTGTTTATGAAAAAGCGAACATCAACAACGAATAAAAACACACACAACTATAACGCCATCGATTTTTATCAGAAACCAATACTATTTGCAATATTTCTCTCATTTATTTTAGATCTATTTGCGATGTATTTATGGTTTACAAAAAGATTAACCGGCACTTCACACGCATAGAAACTACACTTTTAAAGTCTGTTCTATAATCAAACCCAACTACATAAGGGTTTTCGTTTGCAGATGGACCTGGTGTATACTAATATATTTAATAATCAGGTTTGTATGCTCTCCCAAGTAAAGCCTGCCAACTCATTGAGCGCATAGTTTAATAGCTATAGTGCATGACACAAAAAATCTACTCGGTTTTAATCAAAGCTGTCAGGGCATAAAATAAAAAAATCAATATGTCATTTGAAAATATTCTGGGTCAGGATCGCCCCAAACAAACGCTTAATAAAGCACTGAGAAGCGGCAGAATTCCCAACGCATATCTTTTTCACGGCCAGAAAAGCGTAGGAAAGAAATTTACTGCTATTGAGGTCGGCAAAGCTTTAAACTGTAAAACACTTGGCCCAGTGGATAGTTGTGACAAGTGTGCATCCTGTATAAAAATTGAAAAGCGTATCCATCCTGATTTATTTATAATTGAGCCTAAAAAAAACTCGCCCGCTTCGAGGGAAGCCATTCTAAAAATAGACGAAGTCCGTGAACTGCAAAAAAAACTGCTTTACCTTCCTTATGAAGGAAAAACTAAAGTGGCTATTATCAATAATGCGGAGTGCATGAACCCTCAAGCAGCCAACTCGTTTTTAAAAACTCTTGAAGAACCACCCGCCAAAACTCTTATTATTCTTATCGCGTCAAACCCCTATCAATTGTTACCAACAGTTGTCTCACGATGCCAGAGGATAAGATTTTACCCTTTACCCACTCAAGCTATAAAAAAAATCATTCGTAATCATTTAGAAAGTGAAGGTAGAGAAAGTCAACCAGAAGAAATCGAACTTCGGTCGCGACGTTCTATGGGGCAAGTTGTCTACGCTCTGGGAACAGACCTATTAGAAATTTCAAACGAAAGAGAAGAGTTAATTCGACTGGTAAGTCAAGTTTCATTTAAAAGAATGGATCAAGTCTTTCTGTGGACTAAAGCCAAATCAAAGCAAACTGAACACATACAATTGATTCTTGACGAATTAACGCGTATCTTACGAGATACGGTTTTAATTAAGATAGATCCAGAAACCAGTGCAGTTATCAACACAGACTTAACTAAACAGCTAAAAACATTATCTCTGCAAAAATCAACACCAGCACTTCTTAAAATGTTTGAAACCGTCCAAAATACCAAAGTTGCCATAAAGTTGAATGCTAACTCTCAACTTGCTCTAGAAAACATGCTAATCAACTTTTGCGAAGCTCCTTAATAATCAGAAAAATCTAGAATGATTCACTCAATAAAGGAAGATTCAACTCTTCCGAAAAAACATTCAAAAAACCCCACCTTCCTTATCGGCGTAAGGACTGAAAACTCTCCCAAGTCAATACTTCATGACCCAGGAAAACAAAATTTCCGAGTAGGGACACAAGTAATAGTGGAAAGTACCAATGGCGTGCAAACGGGCATTATTGCCTCTAACAAAATTCCAAATATAATAAGAGCTCAGAAAAAAGTCCCTAAAATCCTTAGAATCTTAAACGCAAATGATCTTCAGGCGCAAAAAAGGCAGAAGCAAACAGAGCAATCTGCCAGGCAATTATGCCAGCAATTAATAAATAAATTGAATATAAAGATGAATTTGAGCAGGGTGAATCACCATCCAAAAGAGAAGAAAATAGTCTTCTTCTTTACTGCTGAAGGAAGAGTCGACTTTCGGCAACTCATCAAGGAGCTTGTTTTGAAATTGAAACAACGAATTGAAATGAAACAAATGGGCATAAGAGATGCGGCAAGTGCAATAGGAGGTTACGGCATATGTGGTGAGACGCTATGTTGCTCAACTTTCCTTGAAGAGTTTACTCCGGTAACAATTCGAATGGCTAAAGACCAAGGACTTGCTCTCAATCCAAGTAAAATTTCAGGAGCATGTGGACGACTCATGTGTTGCCTTCAATATGAATACCAAACCTACAAGGAACTCTCACAAACTATGCCAAAGTCAGAGAGCATCATCCAAACTCCCGAAGGCAAAGGCAAAGTGATTCAAAGCAATATTATTCAGCAAACAGTTGTCGTTAGACTTGAAGATGAAAGCATTATTACTTTTTCAATAGAAGAGCTTTCCCTGTCATAAAACAACATTAAAATTTAAAAAAAATCATTAACTAGTTAAAAAAGCAAAAAACATTTTTACTAAAACGAATAATAGCTAGATTAAAACCATCTATAAAACTATCGCCTAAAAATCAAACACGACAACCAGCTTCTCGAACGTGAAAATACCTGAAAAAAAATTTTACATAACGACTCCCATTTACTATGTAAACGATGTACCACATATTGGACATGCTTACACAACAATTGCCGCTGATGTAATCGCCCGTTATAAAAGATTGGACAACTACAAGGTCTTTTTTCTCACTGGCACGGATGAGCATGGACAAAAAGTCCTTCAAGCGGCACGGGAGCTTGAAATAGAACCACAAGACCACGTTGACAAACTTCATAACCGATTCAAAGAGCTTTGGGCTCGGCTCAACATCTCTAATGATGATTTCATTCGCACTACTGAGAAGCGGCACCAAACGCTTGTAACTCACATTCTACAAAAACTCTATGATCGTAAAGAAATTTATAAAGATAGTTATGAAGGCTGGTATTGCACACCAGATGAAAGGTTCTGGACAGAAAAAGATCTCGTAAATGGTAATTGCCCTGATTGCAACCGCAAGGTAGAAAAGATTCAGGAGCACAATTATTTTTTCAAGATGGGTCAACATCAAGACTGGCTTAAAAAACATATCAAATCAAATGATAAGTTTATACAGCCTGCATCACGACGCAATGAAGTGCTTGGTTTTCTCGAAAAACCCCTTGGCGATCTATGCATCTCAAGACCTAAAGAAAGGCTTCCCTGGGGAATTCCTCTCCCATTTGATAAAAACTATGTGACTTATGTCTGGTTTGATGCCCTCATTAATTATATTTCAGTACATGGCACGTTAGAGAAAATAGAGTCTAGTGGCTTCTGGCCGGTTAATCACCACTTACTAGGAAAAGATATTCTCACAACGCACGCTGTTTACTGGTCGACCATGCTCAAGGCAATTGGGCTCGACCCTCCCCTCAATCTTTTTGCACATGGTTGGTGGACAATAAATGGCCACAAAATGTCTAAATCTGTTGGCAATACAGTAGAACCCAATCTACTCGTGGACCAGTTTGGCGTTGATGCCATCCGTTATTTTCTTCTTCGCGAAGTACCCTTCGGGTTGGATGGTGATTTTTCGCACAAAGCATTGATTGTACGTATAAATAGTGATCTAGCCAATAACCTTGGGAACCTTCTTAACAGAACATTGAGTATGATCAAACGCTACCATGATCAAATTATACCGGAACCAAACTCACGTGATGAAGATACCGAGCTTAAAAATGAGTTTAAACTGGGAATTGAAACTGTGCAAAATCTATATGGCGATTTGGCTTACCATAAAATTCTTGAGCGTATATGGCTTTTGGTAGATACAACAAATAAGTACATCGACACGAATAGCCCTTGGAACCTTATAAAATCAGAAAGCGGCAAAGAAAGACTCACAACTGTAATGTACAATACAGCAGAGTGTATTCGCTCGATTTCTATCCTTATCTATCCCTTTATGCCCAAAAGTGCAGAAACCATAATGGAACAACTAGGCATTGAAACATTGATAGAAGAGCAAGGAATGGAATCTCTCAAGACCTGGGGATGGATCAAATCAGGGGGAAATATCCAACCGGGTTTGCAATTATTTCCTCGTATAGACGACAAAGATGTAGAAAAAATTCTTAACTCAGTTGAATCGCCTAACAATAAGGATAAAAAGCCTCCTATGCTGATAGAAACAGAAGGAATATGTGATCAAATACTCATAGATGAGTTTATGAAAGTTGACCTACGTACAGGAAAAATAATTGAGGCTGAAAAGATAAAAAAATCAAAAAAACTTCTCAAACTAAAAGTCGATATTGGGACCGAAATACGACAAGTTGTTGCAGGGATAGCAGAATGCTACGAACCAGATCAATTGATTAATCGCACAATCATCTTAGTTGCTAATCTAAAACCAGTAAAATTAATGGGTATAGAGTCACAAGGGATGCTACTTGCAGCTAATAACAATGGTCAAATCGTACTAGCAGGGTTCGATCCAATACCAAGTCAAGGAATTAGAGTGCGGTGATTATAGACACACATGCCCACATAGATATGGATGCCTTTGATGATGACCGCTCTGAGGTTATTCAAAATGCTAAAAACAATGGAGTTGATTACATTCTCAATGTTGGCTGCGATATCGAAAGTAGTTTGCGTTCAATAGAACTTGCCGAGCGTTATGATTTCATATATGCAACAGCAGGAATACACCCCCACGATGTAAAAAAAATAGATGACCAAACCTACATTCAACTCAAGCAACTACTCTCTCACCCCAAAATGATTGCTCTTGGAGAAATTGGCCTCGATTTTTACAAAAATTATTCCCCTCCCGACCAACAGAAAGAACATCTCCGTAAACAAATAGAACTTTCACGTCAACTGCAAAAACCAATTATTATTCACTGTCGCGATGCTAATGAAGAGATTATTTCTATCTTATCTGATTATTTTCCCAAGGACCCTTCCGCCCGATCAGGAATTTTTCATTGTTTTTCAGGAGACCAAAAACTGGCAGATCGCGCGCTTGAGATGGGTTTTTATATCTCATTTTCCGGGTCAGTTACTTTTAAAAAATCTGATGAACTACGGGCGGTTGCCAAGACTATCCCCGCGGACAGACTGTTTGTTGAAACCGACTGCCCATTTCTCACCCCTACACCGAATCGTGGCAAGCGAAATGAACCCTCTTATGTCATACACACTGCACAATTAATTGCTGATGTTCGTGGTCTTAACATTAATGATATTCAGCGTAGCACCTCGCTTAATTTCTTTGAGTTATTTGGAATCGGCAAAGAAGCTAAAACAGGAACTGTCTCATACCAGATACGTAACTCGTTATATCTAAATCTAACAACACGATGCACCGCCGATTGCTCATTTTGCACTCGACTGACCCGACCGGTAGTACAAGGCTACAACCTAAAACTCGACCGCGAGCCGACTACCGAGGAAGTGTGGCACTCTATCGATGACTGTAAAAAATATGATGAGATAGTTTTTTGCGGATATGGCGAACCCACTTTGAGGCTAAATACCATTAAAGAAGTCTCCAAAAAAATTAAAGCAGCAGGAGGAAAAGTTCGAATAAACACTAACGGACACGGCAATGTTATTAACAAGCGGAATATCCTTCCTGAACTCAAAGGATTGGTTGACTCAATATCTATCAGTCTTAACGCAGATACAGAGGAAGCATACGATAGAATTGTCCGCCCTTTGCCCGGCCTGCGGGATGAAATATATGATAGAGTTAAGGAGTTTATTGAAGAGGCAAAGAAATATATTCCAGAAGTACAAGCAACTATAGTAA
>JAPYPM010000112.1 GCA_029937635.1 Nitrospinaceae bacterium | reverse complement strand
GGATGTTCTCGTCCATGTAGATGGCTATGACGACAGTGAAGTCGAATCGATTTATAATATTTCTAGAAATGATGTCGATGTATTGCTCGCTCCAATACTTGCTAGCGCGGAGAAGGTATTAAGAAAATCACTATTGCGAGTACATCACCTTAAAGGGGGAAATATTGTAGAAATTTATTTACATGGAGACTCTACAAAAACAATTGAAGAAATTGAAATTCTCCTTAAAGAAGTCAAAAGCAATCTTTTAAAAAATGAACATATAGATGGCGTCAAATTATACCTAGAGGTTGAATCAAATAATAATTACTTAACAAAATAAGTATCCTTATCAGAAAAAACAGGGGGGCTGTGAAGGTTAAGCAGACAAAGTGACTGCTCATCTGTTAAAAATTCATGAACAGTTCCAGGAGGAACTCTAAAAAAACACCCCTCTTTTAGTTCATAATTATTTCCATCCAGAATGGCCTTCCCAAAACCTGAGATAACGTAATATAACTCCTCTCCATTTTTGTGATAACTGGGCTTTTTAGTCTGGAATGGTTCCATACGCACCAAATAAGCAGAAAACTGCTTGCAGGTTTCCCGAGGTAAAAGTTGATCGATTTGAATTCCTTTCAGGGTAAAGGACTCTCCCTTGCCAGGCTCTACAAAAATGATCTGATTTTTTTTTACCATTTGCTCTTTCCATTAAGCCTATTATAATCTTGAACAAATATCCCCTGAATGTGTTTTTGTATCAACTTGTGATATTGCTTCTAGAATATTTCCATCCTCACCAATCACATAGGTAATACGCGATGCATATTCATCTTGTGGGCCTTTAACCGCTTTATAGGCTAGGGCGATCTCTTGATTTACATCACATAACAAAGGATAAGGAAAATCAAACTTTTCAGCAAACGCTTTATTGTCTGACTCGTTATCTAAACTAACCCCTAAGATAACTGTATTTTTTTGTGTGAACTTTTCATAGTCGTCACGAAATCCTTTTCCTTCTATTGTGCAACCTGGTGTATCTGCTTTTGGATAAAACCATATTACGACTTTCTTACCCTTAAAATCTTCGAGACTAACATCATTACCATTGTGATCCTTAACCGAAAAAATTGGTGCACTTGTACCTTTTCCCAACATAAAAAATCCTCCCTCGCATTATTTAGAATAAGTCCTCTTGGTGGCCTTGAAAAAAAATATCTAAAATTTTCATTAAATCAAAACTAGATATTACAGATTCACTATAATTTTTTGAAGGTTTATTTTATACTCGAAAACAGACTTTCTGCCAAGACAAGGTCTTCTTTTCGAGTAATTTTGATATTTAATTCTGAGCCAGAAACTATCTTGACTCTTTCCCCTAAGTATTCAATCAAAGATCCTTCATCAGTCCCATAATAAGAATCTTTATTAGCTTTTTTAAAAGCTTGCTGAAGCAGTCTATATCGAAATGCTTGCGGTGTCTGTACTCGCCATAACCTATCTCTCGAAACCGTTTGCTCCACAAATCCATCTAAAGCCTGTTTTAACGTATCACTAACTGGTATTGCAGTAATGGCCGCGCCATGTTGCTGCGCGGATTCTACCGTGGCGGTTATCATTTTGGATGTGGTGAATGGTCTCACGCCATCATGAACCACTACGATGTCTGTCCCCTTCTCTATAGAGTTGAATCCGTTATAAACTGAATCTTGGCGTTGTTCCCCACCCACAACTACTTCCCGAACGATCTCGTATTTTTTCAACCAGTCCTCCCTCATTGCACCCACGTCTGCCTGTGGCATCACAAGAACAACGTAATCAATGAGCTTACAGGAAGAAAATACTGTAAGCGTATGGTGAAGTAGTGGTTTCCCCTGAATTTTTAAAAACTGTTTGGGAACAGACGTGCCAATTCGTTTGCCCCGACCTGCTGCAGTTATAATTGCACCAACTTTCATTTATTAGTTTCTATACAAAAAGTTATGCTGACAGATTCCAATTAAAATACGGCATCAAATGCATCAGAAAGTGTTTTGACTGGAATTAATTTTAGCGAATTATTTTTTTTGATCAACCTGTCTTCTTTTATTGAATGCGGAACAATGCACTTCTTAAAACCCAATCGTTCAGCTTCTGTCAACCTAGCTTCTAATTGCATGACCGACCTTACCTCCCCTGTGAGCCCTACTTCTCCGATCATAACAGTATGTGGGTCCACCGATCGGTTCCTGAAGCTTCCGGCAATTGCCGCGGCTACTCCCATATCAACAGCAGGTTCAGATATTTTAAGTCCGCCCGCTATATTAATAAAAACATCCTCACCCTGAAGATTCAGTCCTAATCTTTTTTCCATTATAGCAATAAGCAAGGATGTTCTATTATGGTCAAAGCCAGCTGACATACGCCGAGGCATACCTATTGAAGAGGAAGATGTTACCAGGGCCTGAACTTCTACTAGCAAAGGGCGACTTCCCTCCAGGCTTGATACAATTATCGAACCTGCCGAATCTGCCGGACGTTCTGATAAAAAAATATCGGATGGATTTTCCACACCAACTAGCCCCTTGGGCAACATCTCAAATACCCCAATCTCTGGCGTAGGTCCGAAGCGATTTTTAACAGCCCTCAAAATTCGATAGGAATGTCCTTTTTCACCTTCGAAGTATATTACTGTATCAACAATGTGCTCTAGCGATTTTGGGCCTGCAATAGCTCCGTCTTTGGTGATATGACCAATAAGTAATGCGGGCATGGCCCGCTTCTTCACATCCTGAAAAATTTTAAATGCTACCTCTCTAACCTGACCAATACTGCCTGGTGATGATTGTAAGTCTTCTGTAAAAAAGGTTTGGATGGAATCTAAAACCAGTGCGTCTGGCTGAACCTGGTCCACTATACGAAGCACATCTTCAATACAAATTTCCGAGCAAACCAGTAAGTTGTCTGACAACGCTCCTAATCGATCTGCACGTAATTTTATTTGTGCTGGAGATTCCTCCCCAGAAACATAAAGAACTTTGGCGCCAGACTTGGCCATCTCCCCCATGCTTTGCAAAATAAGGGTGGACTTACCAATACCTGGATCCCCTCCAATGAGAACAAGTGATCCCTCGACGAGGCCACCTCCCAAGGTACGGTCAAACTCACCAATTCCTGTAATTAATCTATTTTGAGTAAGAGCTTCGACCGAGGTAACCGGTTGAACCGACTTTAAATCTATTGCACTATTGCCTACTTTCTTACTCAAACGTGTTGTTGTTATTTTTTCTTCGGCTAGAGTACTCCATGCCTCGCACTCAGGACATTTTCCTAACCATTTTGGAGCACGGTGTCCACAACTTTGACACACGTATTCTGTAAACGTTTTAGCCATAAAAATAATTATAATAGAATTTTTTTATCTACTTCTTAAGGAATGACTCTGATCTTTTAATTTTCTGAGGCGTTAGAAAAACACACAAAAGATGCTCATTCAAATCACAGAGTAGACAAAGATGAAAATTTAAAGGATGGAAGCAAGAAAAAAAACTGAAAATTTATTTCTGTTTTTTTAACTTCTTTAAAACATCCTCAGTACGAGAAATATTAACATTGGCTTTACGCCTTAAGTCCTCCAAAGCATCTGTTATCTTTTTCTGGGTAGTCAAGATTGTTTCTTGTGTTGCTATTGTCCCTACCCCTTGACCTTGTATCGCATTTTTCACATTTTCCTGACTTTGCAAAACAATATCCAACTTTTTTTGTCCCTGGAGAACTTGATCAACCTTATCCTGACTAGCCAAAAGCATCTGCAACCCTTGATCAATTTTAGTTTGCTCAACGGCAAAAGACTTCAGTATATCAACCAACCGAGACAACTTCTCATTGGATAAATCTGATCGCGCCTTGGCACTATTTGCTGCTACATCAATGGTTTTATTTATATTTTTCTCTAGTATAGATGACTTTTGATCCATTTGATTAGACACGCTAATTATAGATTGTTGTATGGTTTTTCCAATCTGAGAAGAGCGTTTTACACTTTCCTGCATCTCTGCGGAGTGTTTTTTTACTTGATCAGACACACCAACCAATTTTTTCAACCCAGATGTTGTTGTTTTTTGGTTATTCTTAGCCTCTAGCAAACCTTTATCCAAGGTTGCTTTTGTTGCCTCATCAACCAAGATAATTTTTTTTAAAATCTCAATCAACCCTTTGTTTTTCTCTTGTATCGTCGATAAAGAAGCAATAGTCTGCTTGTGGTTTGACTCCAAGAAGTTTTTCTGGATAACCCGGGCTTGAGACAGTTCTGTCATCAAGGCCTGTCGAGTCTCTTCACTTTGAGTATCAAGCGCGGGTATTAAGTCTGTTTTAAATAAGGCTTGTGTCTGTAATAATTTTCTACTTTGCTCTTCCAAGGCACTTACAATTTTCTGAAGTTGCTTCTTATTTGACACACCAAAATTCTGAAATTGCTGTTGGTTTACTTTAGAGAAACTCCCCATATCCGTTGCTAAGCTATCTTTTAGCTGGCTAAATAGGATTTGAAATTGAGCCCGATATCTCTTATCTTCTTGATTTTGAGCGTCAACTGCGTTCATCATCTCATTCTTAAGGTGGCTTTCCACATCCAAAATCTTTGTCTTTACTCCTCCGACACCGGCCAACATCTCTGTTTTGTTCATCTCCCCTGTGGCTTGAATTTGCTCGAGACTGGTTCTTAATGCCATTACCTGATTAAGTAAACTTTCCTGGATAGCCTTAAGAGACCTTAGCTTAGTTGTCTCAATACGCACCAAACGAACGTTCATTCTTTTTAATGCTTCCAGAATTTTTTTATGGAATTCCTCATCACCAGCTTCAGCTTTCGAAAAAAAACATAACTGAGCAAGTATTAGAATGGGAATTATGGCAAGTTTAAACCGCATAGAATTAAAACTTTCAATAATTATGTACTAAGGGAACGTTTATGATACAAAAAAAAACCGCGGCAGAGATCATTCTGTCACGGTCCATTATATCCATGTCTATAGTTTGATTCGAGAAACAAATCATTTTTACCCATCGACTATCTTTTTCAAGAAAAATAAACTATTCGCTAAGCCTAAAGTGAGCTCGACGGTTTTTGAGCCAACATGCGCTATTGCTGTCAAAGCAAGATGGCCTTTCTTCTCCATAACTGATCGTATGAATTTGTCTTGAGCTTACCCCTTGCGAAACTAAGTACATCTTCGTTGACTGAGCACGACGCTCACCAAGAGCAACGTTGTAATTGTTGGTACCACGCTCATCGCAATGCCCCTGAATCTCAACGACTGCTGAAGAATTAGCTTTGAGGTAACTAGCGTTTCGTCTCAAAATTTGGCGAGACTCATCATCAAGGTCATACTTATCAAATTTAAAGTAAATGTCTTTTAAAGAATCTGTCTCCTTGAAAGGCAACGTGCGAGCTTGATCACCCATAGAACCAAATCCTGAACCTCCTGAGTTAGAATTATCTCCTAAGAATGGTTCAGACTGAAACCTTCCTGCGGATCCACCTGATGTAGCTGAACCGTCATCCGATCCATTTGGACCACTGGTTGTAAATTCTCCTGACCTAGCTGACTCGCCAACACTTTCTTCGGTTAAAAATCCGGAGCCACTTCTGCTATCTTGCTCGGCAAAATTAAATCCACTACTATCTTGCTCGGCAATATTAAATCCACTACCTGCTTTCCCTTCAGAACCTCCAGACTGAGACTGGGTCGTTTGACTACTCAGCATTGTTCCATCAAGGCCCTCTGGAGGCATCAGGTTTTTTGAACAAGCTGTCATAAAACTTAAACTAAATAAAACTGCGGTTAGCAAGTAACCGTTTCTCTTAATCATCTAGCGCTCTCCTCCAACACATTATAATTTTATTAATAACTTTTTAATCAATTCTATATCTTGAAACTATCAATTTAATCCCAAAATAATTTTGAGTTTTCATGAGAGTCATAAATTATAGCTAGTAATAAAAAGCTTTTTTCACGTCTATACAGACCATAAGCTAACCCTCCATCACCATTATATGACAATTCTAATGGTGTAGCTTAAAATTTGCAACCCCTAAATCAAATTAATTCAATAGGGTAGCTAACGTCTTAAATATGGGGACCAACTTGGACTGGCACCACTACTAGTACCAATCGAGAGTTGACGAGCCCTATCACTATCCAATCGCTGAATATAAGTGCTCATATTTAAGCCCTCTTTATGCCTGTAAGCTATAAAACGACTATCGGGAGACCAGGTTGGTTGTTCATTATTTCCCCTTCCGTTTGTCAAAACGGCACTTGATTTTGTTGTCAAATCGTAAATTTTTATCTGAAATCGTTTTCCAACGCGTGATGTATATGCGATCTTATCTCCATCAGGGGACCAAGCAGGGTTGTCGTTATAGGAGGAGTCAAACGAAATCCTTTGAACTCCAGCCTTGTCACCATCGTGAGCATCCATGATATAAATTTGCGGTGCCCCTCTTCCAGAACGATCAGAGGTGAAAGCAATTTTTTTTCCATCAGGGGACCAAGTAGGGGAAGTGTCAATATTAAAGTGTCGAGTAAGCCGTCTTAAAGTTCGGTTATTGCTGAGGGTATAAATTTCGGAGTTTTCGTCCTTGCTTAAAACCAATGTTAAGCGATCATCAACAGGAGACCAAGAAGGAGCTGAGTTCAGACCAGATAAAAATAGTAGCGTTCTTTTTGGCTTTTCACCAAAATTATCGATCATTACCAAGTCCGGATTATTTCCAGCATAAGAAGTGTAGGCCAACCACCGACCATTAGGCGACCAAGTAGGTGTTAAATTGAGGGTATTATCATTCGTTACTTGTTTTAGGTTTCCCCCATCAAAGTCAACAACGTAAATTTCTGTGCCTTTATTCTGTCGTGAAAGAAAAGCGATTTGTGTTTCGGCAACACCTCGCTTACCTGTCAGCAAGAGGATCAATTCATCAGCATAACGGTGAATGACTTTTCGAATAAGTTTTTGTTCGCTGATAAAGTAACGCTTACCCAGTAAGAATTTTTCATTTACAGTGTCGTATAAACGGAACACCAACGACAATTTCCCCCCTGGGATAATACTATATTCTGTTTTGATAAGCCACTGAGCT
>JAPYPM010000111.1:6399-7179 GCA_029937635.1 Nitrospinaceae bacterium | reverse complement strand
GAAATTTAGCTAGGTATAGTATGGTTTTTCTATTTTTTGCTCTAGGTTTAATGTCAAAAGCCATGCTGGTAACCCTACCCTTTATCTTACTATTGCTTGATTATTGGCCCTTAAAACGTTTCGAAATAGCACACCTCAAAAGATTATTTTTAAGTGATGTGGAAAATCAAATTGAAAATAAAAAGAAACTTTTAAATTTAATTCTTGAAAAAATTCCGCTTTTATTTTTGGCAGTTGGTTCATGCATCGTTACATTATCAGCGCAAAAATTGGCAGGGGCCATTGTATCTATTGAAAGTGTTTCATCGGCGACGCGTATCAGTAATGCCATGGTTTCATATTTACGGTATTTAGAAAAAATGGTATGGCCTACAGATTTTTCAGTTTTTTATCCTTACCCTATTGATGAATTATATATTTGGAAGGGCCTTGTGAGTGGTTTTTTTTTAACGGGTATAACAATAGTAATATTACGACTCATCAAAAAGACGCCTTACCTTTCTTTTGGTTGGTTTTGGTATCTGGGAACCTTAATTCCTGTTATTGGATTGGTTCAGGTTGGACAACAGGGGATGGCCGACAGGTATGCGTACATTCCGTTAATTGGAATATTTATTATCATCGCATGGGGCCTTCCCGATTTATTAAAACATTTTCACTTTAAAAAGCCGCTATTACTTTTCTTAGTTTTAATATTTTTTTCTGTGCTAATGAGGTTAAGCTGGGTTCAGTTACACTACTGGCAAAACAGTGAAAAACTTTTTAACCATGCTATTGAGG
>JAPYPM010000111.1:0-6389 GCA_029937635.1 Nitrospinaceae bacterium | reverse complement strand
ACTGATAAAAAATATCCTAGTTTTGTTGGAATATACAATAACCTTGGCGTCGTCCTAAATAAGCAACTTAAGTTTAAAGAGGCTATGGTTCATCTTAAAAGTGCAGTCAAACTTCAACCCACTTATTCCGAAGCACATAACAATCTTGGCAACGCCCTAAGCGGATTGAATCGTTTCAGAGAAGCTAATATATACTATAAAGAAGCAATTAGACTTAATCCTAACTACCCTGAAGCACACAATAACCTTGCCAATTCTCTAAGTAAACAATTGCGCCTCGACGAGGCTATTATTTACTATAAAAAAGCTATTCAACTCAAACCAGAATACTACGAGGCTCATTTTAATTTTGGAGTCACATTAAATAAATGGAATCATTCTGAACAGGCTATTGGTTACTTGGAAGAAGCAATTAGACTTAACCCTAATTTTACTAAAGCACGTCTAAGCCTTGGAAATATTTTAAGGCAGAAATATAAATTTAAAACCGCGATACATCACTTTCAAACTATCATTAAAATGAACCCGAATCACGCTATCGCCCATAACAGTCTTGGAAGTGCTTTAGCAGAACAAGGTAATTTTGAGCAAGCTATTGTCCATTTCCACACATCCATAACAATTAACCCTCGCTATCTAGAAGCCCATCAAAACCTTGGGACAATATTTTTAATCTTGGGGCAGCCTGAACAATCGATTGTCTATTTTAAAATTGCGAAAGAGATTGCGATTAATGAAAAATTAAAACAATGAATCATAAAAAATACTTTAAAAGACAGCTTCAGGAAAAATCTTTTAATGAGCCTTAGGTCTAATCTCTTTATTCATTATTTTAGTAATCATAACGAAACTAAGGTTCCCTTTTCTGGAAATTTTCCTCGAACGTGAGGAGGGAGCCTATGCCTATGGATCAATTAGTTTTAGAGGGGATTTCTACCCATACCCAAGAATACTCTCTTTCCTTCCCGAGTATATTTATAAGCTACGCATTAACTTTTTTATTCTTGGTCAAACTATTTTGGGAAAAAATATATCGAAGTCTATACTAAAAGGACAATATTTTATTCAAATATATCAACGTAAAAAAATCATAATCAATACTTATTATTATCTTTAAATACTCAAAAGCAGAATAAAAAATAGGGTCAACCAGGCAAGCTGGTTGACCCCATAATAAACTTAGTTCTAGATTATAATAGATCCTTTTCTAGTTTACACCTCTACCTGCCGGACCTTGACCTACTGAATCATCATCATATCCACTCAAGGGATAAGCAACTCTACTACCCATGTCGCCGGACGAATCATGCATATCTCCAATAAATTCCATCGCAAATCCAGCACCATTAGATTCCTGATAAACTACACCCCACATAGAAAGCTGGTTAAGGCCATCATATCTTTGTATGCAAGCTGCACAAGGCACGGCCGCAGTATATGCGTAGGCACCTGGACGCATTGTATCTAAGGTTGCACCGTAAGGATGCGTACCAACTGATGTAACCTTGATATTCCCAAACTGTGAGGCATCTGTAGTCGTGATTAGATGCGTCTGAGTATCAGTAAATGAAGCATTATTACCGTTAATGGTGGCGTGACTCTGATTAATAACAAAGACCCGGTGAGTCTCACCCGCTGACACAGTAAAAATAGCGGCCCTTCCAGCACTAGTATTAGGCACCGTGGTCATATTCATCGCTTCAACCACCAATCCGATGCTAGTATGTGCCGTAGCAAGAGACGGGTGACTGATACCAATAAAGGTATACGAATCATTAGCTACCACCTGAGCATAAGGGGCGATAGCGATGCGAGCATTATGCATTGATCCAGTAGCAACTCCTGGCAAATTTGGCGCCTCAGCTAATGTTCCGGCATGAGCATTCTGAACCAGAATTCCAAACCCAAGCATCATTAAAATTAAAAATAAATTTACTTTTTTCATTAGTTATTCTCCCTAATATTTCATCAGCCAATCTCTTGGCATAATTTTAAATTATAAAGCCTCTATTGAAGGTTGACACCTGATGACATAATGCGATCGCAATTACCTGACGTAGAGCCGTCAGTCCATGCGTCCGTGGCAGCTGCGACGCCACACCTAAATGATACTGCTGGTGTCATACTATCATTCATATCACCAATAAATTCCATTGCAAAACCAGTAGTATTCGCCTCGATGATGACTGAACCCCAGTAGGAAAGAGTGGTAGAATCCCTTAAACCCATACCTTGGTCCTGTGCTGTCTTGTAACCGCCAGAATATATTAGGTTAGGATGGGTCGCTACTGGTGTCGCACGAATGTGACCGTATGTAAAATCTGTAGTCCCGGCTAAAAACACTCCCGACGTGATATTTGTTGAGTTAACGGTAGCGTGATTCGTTGGAACAATAAACACACGCTGGGTTGACCCTGAGGTAACTGTGAAACTTTCAGCGGTGTCGTAGGCAGTTCCTGCACTAGTGATAGCATTGATTTTAACACCAATTTGTGAAGCCATACCCGAAAGCGATGAATGGGAAACCGCGATGAAGGTATAAGAACCAGAATCAACCTGCCAATATGGAGACGTTACAATATAATTGTTAGCAAAGGTGTTAGCTTTATCGCCATCCACCTTATTACGTGATGCGTTTGTTGCAGCAAATGCGTTTCCTGTTAAAATAACAAGAAGGGCTGTCACTACGATTCCGAAATAAAATCGATTTAAGTGCTTTATTTTCATTATTTCTACTCCTGTATATTCAAATTGATATATTCAAGTGAATTAAAATTTATAAAATAACGGTATCGATATTGACCGACCGTCACGGTTTATTGACCACCACCTCCTTCAATCTGATTTAAAAAAGTTAATATTTAATAATAAAATGGGGGGGTCCCCCATTAAATCATTGAAATTGATCAGCGAATATTTCTAAAATGGATTAACAATCAAGGACTTCAAAAATAATACTTCAGCGATTGAATAATACCGATCAGCTATCCTATCGGCCGGGAAGTCTAATACCTTAAAAAAAATTAATTAATTTTTCTATTTTACTCTTCTATATTCATTTTTTATTAAAAATTTTAATTCTTTTTAAATGACTTAGGGACCTCAGCCTTCATCGATATAGATTACTATATCATTGTATTATATAACTTTATATATTTTTAGCAATTTTATTATGTTCCTGTATCATC
The DNA here is from genome assembly GCA_029937635.1 of Nitrospinaceae bacterium. GTDB lineage: Bacteria > Nitrospinota > Nitrospinia > Nitrospinales > VA-1 > Nitromaritima. The sequence continues at coordinate 3,201 of JAPYPM010000111.1, read as the reverse complement.
AATGCATGATCTAAATAATATTATGCTATATCCTTGAAAATAACGTACCTTAATCATTGTGATTCATACACCTCAAACCAGCAAAATTGACTTTTCATAGTCAGATGGGGGAATTTGCTCTACCATGTCATCAATTCTAGATTGTTCTTAATCCGTAAAAGTTTTTTGGCTTCAAAACTAATGAAGTACCATAATATTAAAAATACAAACCCTGTCTCCTTCTTTTAATATCTGGTAAAAACATAATTATATAAGGTAAGGTATCTAAAAAATTTTAAATCTGCCAACGACTGGAGACCCTCAAATATTTTAAAATTGGGAATATCCGCGAGATTGTTTATAATTCCGAGGCTTTAAGAATGTGGATCGTTTTAAAGTTTGATGATTAGGATGTTAACCCAGCGAAATCATATTTAAGTTAGCGTCACTCCAATCAAAAATATTTAAAATATAACAATTAAGTTTTTCAAATGTTTTGTAACCTTCTAACTGGAAAACTACTTTAATTAATTCCTTCAAAAATATCTGAACTTTTTTATCCCAATATAACATTATGATAGAAAATTTTGGTTCTTATTTAAAATCTGAACGTGAGCTCAGGGGTGTTACCCTCGATGAATTGCATTCGAAAACTAAGATTCCCGTTCGTTATCTAGAGGCACTGGAAAAAAATCAGTTTGACGAATTACCTGAGGAAGTATTTATTAGAGGATACATCCGGTCTGTTTCTAACGTGATTGGTGCCCAAGAAGATGAGGTACTCTCTACTTACATGGACATGCATAAAATACCTTGCCTCACTGACACCAGTAATCAAAGTACGTCAAATATAAAGCACCCCAAATTCGACACTCAATTTATTTTTTTATTAGGCCTTTCAGTTTTAATTTTATTAGGAACCCTGCGTGGTATAAATATACTTATCCAAAATTTTAATACGGATGCTACAGAATCTACCATTGTAAAATTTTCTAAAGCACAAAAAGAAATCAAAAAAGAATCTCCTAAGAATTTACCTGCCGTAAATTCTGAAACCAATAATATATCGACTGCCTTAACAATATCCAAGTCTCCTTTCAAAACTTTAACAAGTGATCCCAAGATACCTATTGAAGAATCCTCTAATACTCTTGCTAGAAAACCTGTGGCTGATTTTGAAAATTTATCATCTACAGTCAATAGTGAAAATCCTGATAAAAAAATAATCCCAAGTGGACCATCTGATATATCTGGTAAAAAAAATACAGTTACTGCTTCATCCTCAGCTAACGAAAAAATTTTCCCGTTAAAGTTAAGCATCAGGGTCAAGGGAGATATCTGGTTTAATATAAGGGTAGATGATTTGCCGGTTGAGAGTTTTATCGTTGCAAAAGGATCCGATAAAATATTTTATGGCAATAAACAATATCTACTAAACGTGGGTAATAAAAATTTAATCGAACTGACACTCAATGGTAAGTCAATAAGTATCCCTAACGGAAACAAGGATGATATTGTGACAAATTTTACCATCAATGCACAACTCATTGAGTAAGTTCTCTAAGCGCAAGGTTAACTGGTTTATGTTTATAAAATATTTTTTTAGAAATAATGATTTTCTTTACGAAATGCAAAGTATAGTTACACTTGATCTAATCTAAAAATTTTTTACCTTAACCAGAGTTGTATTTAGATACTGTTTTAATTTTTTAGCTTTTATATTTATTAATGCATTTTTATGACCGAAACAACGGGCCCTACTAAACTCACAGGAGCCAAACAAATCGCTTACTGCACCTGCATGCAATCAGCTCACTGGCCACATTGTGATGCTACCCACCATACCGCAGGTGGCAACGGACCAATAATATTGGAACTTGATGAAGATAAAACTTATATGTTATGTAGATGCTTTAAAAGCAAAAATAAACCTTTCTGCGATGGTTCCCACTCTAAATAAAACTCTTAACCCTTGGACCCAACCTTTAAGATTAATTTCATTAGCATTTAATTTAAAAAAATCTGCCATACCTTCAACCTCTCAGATTGTTTCCTTTAACAGGAGTCTATATTTTTTTCTGTGGTTACATATCCTAATATTAAACGGTTGCGTTTCATTGATAGCTCAAACTAATGATGAAATGGTTTTTATTCCCGAGGGTGTATTTACCATGGGTTATAATATTGACAATGAAAAAGAGTGGGGAGATAGCGATGAGGAACCCGTTCATAAAGTATTTTTAAAATCCTACTTTATTGATCGTTATGAGGTGAGTGCTTCTGATTTTGCTAATTTTTTAAACCAACATATAAAACAATCACCACTTTATTTTCAGCTTGGTTTAGGGGTCACGATCCAAAAGATTGATAATTTATTTCGTCCACGAATAGGTCTTAGCAATTACCCTGCCAATCGAGTTTCCTGGTATGGTGCCGACACCTATTGCCGATGGGTCAACAAACGATTGCCGACCGAATCGGAATGGGAAAAAGCCTCTCGGGGAACAGATAGTAGAGTTTTCCCTTGGGGTGATAAATTCCCAACTCATGAGCTGGTTACCTACAGACGAAAATTTAATCAGCTTGGGTTTAAAGCTTTAGAAAAAATTGATTCAATGCATGCTGGACGATCACCCTATGGGGTTCATCATATGGCTGGTAATGTATGGGAGTGGGTGAATGACTGGTATAGCGATATTTATTACGAGGAGTCACCCTATGCTAACCCAAAAGGCCCTGATTCTGGAATAAGCAAGGTGTTACGCGGTGGCAATTGGTATTACAAAGCTTATTATATGCGAACGACTTATCGCTTTAACGAGAAACCAAATAAATTTAAAAATTGGCAGGGGTTTCGGTGTGCAAAAGATCTAACCTATTAGTTTGTTATTTAAGAATTTTTTTGATTGCCCATTCCACATTAATTTTTTTATTACAGTATTTAAAAATTGCTTCACTCAAGGGCATCAACGAACAGTGTTCAGTTAATATTCCAGCCTCACTGCAATTGATTATTGTAGTTGGACCAGGACGCTCCCAAGTTGAGAAAGCCCAATCAAACCACTGTTTAGATACTGACATTGATTTTAATGTAGGTAGGGAACGGCCATTGATATCTGTCTCGTAAACTATATTTTCCCGTTGTTTTTCTATAGTATCATTTAGAGCTATATTTTCATCTTCGCTGTCTCGACTATGAGTCTTCTTTTTAGGATACGACAA
>JAPYPM010000110.1 GCA_029937635.1 Nitrospinaceae bacterium | reverse complement strand
ACCAAGTAGCATAGGTGCTAAACTTATATCCTCGTTGGTACTCAAATTTATCTACGGCTTTCATAAGACCTATGTTTCCTTCTTGAATAAGATCTAAAAACTGCAATCCGCGGTTGGTGTATTTTTTAGCTATGCTGACTACTAATCGAAGGTTTGCTTCTGCGAGCTCTCGCTTTGCATTTTTTTCTTTAATTCGACCACGTGCTATTGATCGAACTGTAGCAAGTAAGAGTTCTTTCGGTGTTTCTATTTTGAGCTCAATTTGCTTTATTTTTCTACGCCCGGGCTGGACTAGCTTTAAGCATTCTTCATATTTTTTACTTGTGATACTTCCCCCACGCGGCAATTTCACACTTTTTTGTTTTTTCCAATTACCGGATTGTTTTTTAATATCGGTAAATTTCATGCCCCATGCGCGTTCTAATTCGCGCTCTTTTTTTCCGACTAATCGTATTTCAGCTGCAACCGCATAGATTTTTTCAATTATATCGTCCATCGTATTTGGGGTTAATTTCATACTACGCATGGATTTTTTAAGAAGACTTCGTTGACTGATTTCTGTTTGTTCATGTTTCTCTCTAGCCTTATCTGTTAGCTTACTTGTCATTTTATTTTGAAGTGTTGTAAATTTTTTTGTATTGGCCTTAAAAATTTTAATTTCGTTAAAAAATTTTTTTGTTTCTTTAGCTTCTATTTCAATTTTTTTCTCTTCTGGTTCGTTTGTTAGAACTACGTCAAAGAGATTGATTTCACCTCGTTTTGTTTGTTCACCTAACTGAACTATTTCTTTGAGTGTGATAGAACAGCTAGAGACTGACGCAACAACTTCATATTGCCCGGCCTCAATTTTTTTTGCTATGGTAACTTCTCCTTCACGTGTGAGTAAGGAAATAGTGCCCATCTCTCTAAGGTACATACGGACCGGATCGTCAATAGATACACTCTCACTTTTGTTGGGGGTCGAATCATCAGACTGTGCAGGTTCTTTTTCCTCAGAGGTTCTATTTTCAGAAACAAGCTTTTTTCCTGCGGAGTCAGAATCTACAACATGAATATCGTTTTCTCCAAATACATTCATCAAGCCGTCAATTTGTTCCGGAGCGATAAAATTAGAAGGCAAAGCATTGTTGACGTCTTCATATGTCACATAACCTTTTTCTTTACCTTGCAAAACTAATTGACCAATTTCATTAGATTGGCTAAATTCCCCCAAGTTTGACATTGTTTTTACCTCTCCATATAGATGTAAATAACTTTTATGTGATTTTCTTAAAAGTTTTTTAGGATTGAGAACTGATTCGAAGTTGAGTCAAACGTAATTTTTTCAACTCATTTTGGATTTCTTGAGAACGTTCGGATTCTCCAGCAACTATCGCCTCATTTCTTTGTTTTTTAAGTTCTTCAACTTGTTGATTATGTGATTTTTTGTTTAATGCGTTTGCGCAGTCATGCACAGTTTGTTTTGGGTTATCGAACGATATTGCAGTCACACCGATCTCACTCAAAATATTTTTTATTTTTGGTTCATCGATTTGATTCATAGCAGAGTCTATTCTTAACTCGCAACCCTCGTCCAGCAATCGGTAGCATAGCTCAACGATTTTACGAAGATTTGGATCTATGAAATTCTCAATTTTCACCTGTTCTTTTATTTTTTTCGCCAGTTCTTCATCGGAAAAGATTAAGTAAACTAAATAGAGTTCCGCATTTTGTTTGTTTAGATAGCCAATTTCTTGGGGAGATTCGTGAATATTTGCTTTATCTTGCCTTATGGCAGTTTTTAATTCGTTTAAAAGGGCTTGATCCTCTATCTTTGCTTTTTCTGTAAGAATACTTACCCACTCGGTTCGTTCGACTGTGTTTTCTATTTTTATCAGAATAGGTAGTACTTTATTAACTACTGATACTTTTCCCATTGGAGTCGAAAGATCTCCTTCTGAAATAATATCATCTATATATGTCTCAACAAAGGGTTTAGCATTTTTTAATTTTTCAAGAAATTTTTCTGGTCCAAATTGGTGGATAAAAGAATCTGGGTCGTGCCCAGGTGGAAGTAAGAGCACTTCAACACTCATGCCTTGACTCAGAAGAACCTCAAATCCCCTTTTCGTTGCTGTTTGACCAGCAGAATCGCTATCAAAAATTAATGTGGCTTTTTTTGTGTGATTCTTGAGTAAACTTGCTTGCTCTAGAGTTAAAGCGGTACCACATGTAGCTACAGTATTTCTGATTCCATTATGATGGGCACGCATCTGGTCGAAGTAGCCCTCCACTATAAGTGCTCTATTTTGCTTCCTAATGGCTTCTTTTGCTCGGTTGAATCCAAACAAGTGTCTTCCCTTGACATATAAGGGAGTTTCCGGAGAATTAAGATATTTTGGCTCATTATCACCAATAATTCTTCCAGCAAAAGCTATTAGATTACCATGAATATCTTGAAGAGGGAACATTATTCGCCCTCGAAACCTGTCATAAAAATTATTTTCGTCTGAGCCCTCTTTTTGTTTAATAAGTCCTGCACGTGATATATCCTTTTTGGAGAACTTCCCCTGTTTTTGTAATTGGTTGAGAGTATCTGCCCATCCAGGGGAAGCCCAGCCAATGCTATAGTCGGCCAGTAGTTTTTCGTCATTAAAGCCTCTTAAACTTAGATAGTCTCTCGCTGGTTTCGCAACTTCACTTGTGAGGGAGCGGATAAAATATATCTGTGCCTGTTGGTTTATTTTTAGAAGTAAATCGCGTTCACTCGATTTGGCATTAATTTGCCCCGGTTGGAAAGTAGGTAACGAAACCCCACATTTTGAGGCTAGTTTCTTGACTACATCTAGAAATGGTAAGTCCTCCATTTCCATAATAAATTTAAAAACATTTCCTCCAGCACCGCAACCAAAACAATGGTAAATCTGTTTTTCAGGGCTTACAGTAAATGAAGGTGTTTTTTCAGAATGAAATGGGCAAAGTCCTTTGTAGTTTTGTCCACTCTTCTTTAAAAGAACATTTGCTGAAATAGTATCTAAAATATCACTTTGGCAGCGTATTTCTTCTATTAAATGATCAGGGATGTGATTATTCAAGGAGGTCTTTATTGATTTTAGTTGGGGCCATAAGCCTAAATAAATATTAGGTGCTATATTATTTATCGGCAGGTATGAGTGGTCATCATTTAAGACATTCGATAACCAAATTTTTTATTTGACCATTGTCCGCTCGCCCTTTGAACTCAGGAATAACGGTTTTCATTACCATGCCAAGGTCTTTAATGTCAATAATTCCAAGTTCAAGAATCACTTCTTGGATACGGTTTTTTAAATCCTCTTCAGAGACTTGTTCTGGTAAATATTTTTGTAGAACCACCATTTCTTGATTCTCTTTTTCGCTAAGATCAGCACGTCCTCCCTTATCAAATAGGGTTGCAGCCTCTTTTCTTTTTTTGATTTGAGTGGAAACTAGGGAGATGATTTCTTCATCGTCAAGTTCACGACGAAGATCAATTTCTCGGTTCTTAATCTCGGAAATCACACAACGAATGGTGTTTAATGTGAGGGAGTCTCTTGCTTTCTGTGCCTCCTTCATATGCGACAGGAGACTTTCCTTTAGATTCATAATATAGACAACCGATCAGTCAAAATGAAAATATAGTGACTGATCCATGTTTTGTCAATAGAAAGAGACTGTTTTTTTAGGAATAAAATAAATTATCAAGTAATTGTTTGTAAATGGTTTATTTTAAAATAACCATTCTTTAGCATTTGATTGTGGATTAAGGGAGTAAAAAAGTGAAACCATGTATCAATAAATTAGGCATGCTTCACGCTGCGATGAAAAAACCTTTATATCTTCTTCCCAGCTAGATTCTAAGTTTTTTATAGATAAGTTGCCAGACTCTATTGCTTCACGTAACGTCGAGTTCCCGTAAAGGAGATCAATAGCCAATCGATCGTTAACAAATTCGTAAGGTTCTGTTCTCCAGGAAAAATCATTTGGGTATAACTTCTTAATAAAATAAAGCACACTTATACTTGTTGAAAGGGGTTTAATTTTATTTCTTTCAGTAATATGAAGTTGAACGCCACCACATACTTCTCCACTCCACTTTTGAAATTGAGGTTTGAAGTACTGAGGACGAAAAAAAAGCCCTGGAAGGTTTTCTTTATTGAGTGTTTTAGCAAAAATTTCGGCATTAATATATGGAGCACCAACTTGCTCAAAAGGAAGAGTCGTCCCTCTCCCTTCTGAGAGAAGAGTTCCTTCTATTAGACACATTCCTGGGTATACTGTGGCGGTTGATAGGGTAGGCATGTTGGGTGACGGCGAAACCCAAGGAAGACCTGTTTGGTCATACCACATGGATCGTTCCCAACCTTCCATCGGGATCACCTTTAAATCACATTTGATACCAAAATGTTCATTGAATAATATTGCTAGTTCTCCAACTGTCATTCCGTGGCGATTAGGAATTGGATACTGGCCGACAAAAGAATGAAACTCTTTTTCAACGAGATTGCCCTCAACAGACAATCCATTGATTGGATTTGGGCGGTCGCAGACTACCATTCTTATATTTGATTGTGCACAGGTTTTCATGCAATTCGCCAAAGTATAAATAAAAGTGTAATAACGTGAGCCTACATCTTGAATATCGAAAACTAAATTATCGATTCCGTCTAAAAGAGATGAGGAGGGAGTGAGCGAAGAAGTGTTAGTCCCGTAAAGACTTTGAACTAAAAGGCCTGACAACGGTTCGATTTCATCAGAGACGAGTGCCATGTCTTGGTCGACCCCATAAACACCATGCTCAGGCGCTAATATTGTTTTAAGTTTGAATGATTTATTGTTATGAAACTGTCCGATTGAAAACTGCCCATCGCTGGTAAGGCTTGTCTGATTTACTACAAGGCCTAATGTGTTTCCGCAAAGATATTTATTAGGGTTGGCTAGCAGCTTTTCAAGGCCGAGAGTGACTCGTTTCATTTAGTAGAACTCCGTTTGATTTAATTTGTCTCTCACGTGTGGACTAAACCCATGTCATTGTCACGTGAAAGATTGAAGGTTATGGTGCCCTCATAGTATTTTATGTAGAGAAAAAAAATGTTGTAGCTTTAAAGTACTGTGCGAAAGATATTTTTAAGGAAGTTACTTGTGACCAAATCACCCGATTAATTTAGTGATTTTTAAGATCTCATTTTTTTTGATAGGGTACTTACTTTATCAGGAATAATTTTTTTTCTAATGGGCCTCATGAGTTTTTTCCAATTTTCTTTTTCCCAGGAGCGAGCTTCATTATAAAAAGAATATTCACTTTCTTTTTCCTTGAATTGTGGGTGATGAGCTATCCACATTCCTCTTTCTCTTTTCATTGGCGCCCATTGATGGCACATTTCATGGTACACGGTTAGTTCTAGGACTGATATGGGAACAAAATCTTGCTGCAAGCGTGGATGAATTCGAATGAGCTGTTTTTTTGCATCGTAAGAACCAAACCTGAAAGAAGTGAGGTTTTTCTTGTTCACCTTTTTCCCCCACTTGATAGTTGCTTTGATTTCGGATTTAAAATACTTGGTGTTGAGCTTGTCGAATATTTCTTTCAAGTTGACTTTGTGATCCTTAATTAGGTCTAGGGTTGGTGACTGTTTCCTCTCAATCGCATTGTTTTTTAAAAGAGAAAAAGCTGTTTCCCTTAATATTTCTGGAACGCTTTTTTCAAGTAGGAGTTTTGTGAATAATAATTTTTTTAAGGCAAGGGTAACGTTGTTTAGAGAGGAATTAAAATAATCGAAATAATTTTTATTAAACACTTCTACCTTAATGACAAAATTTTGAAGATCGATTTTAATTTGCCCCATGTAATCAAATCCGTCCTTGCGACATCTAAAAAGCCTTGAATAGACCTTAATGTTTTTACTAACTTCTCGAGAGGGGCTAAATACAAAACTGCCAAACCTTAGAGACTTTTTAGGAGTAATAGTGGAGGGCTTACCCATTCAAGATGAACCTTTTTGCACAAAGTAATATCGTGGCTTATAACTTCCACAAAATATTACTTTAAGCAAGATTAGCTGTCTATAGGTAAAGCGATTATAGGGGTAAACTTTTGCTATGAATTGAGTTGCTTTCACTATTGCTTTACAACAATTAGAATTTATTTTAAGCTAAAGTTATTAAAATCTTACTCTGGTAAGCTTGTGAAAAAAATATTAATTACATTTTCTTTGTTCATTGTCATTGCCTGCACAGCTACGAATAAACAAACAACGGTCGATTCAACCTATGATAGTGCAGCGGATATAGGTTTATTTTTATCTACCAGTGATGAGACTTTAGAAAATCAGGTTATTGATCGTTTGAAGTCGCATGATGTCGGTTCTGCTCAAATAAAACAACTTTTACGGGCAACACTTTCAGGACCTAGCCAGAACCCTAAGGGGTTGCAATCAAACCTAAAGCTCAAAATTAAACAAAAACAATATACATTTGCTCTTTATGTTCCAGACTTAGTTTCTCCTGATATGCCAATGATTGTAATTATGCACGGCATGGGAGGGAGTGGTGCTAATACAATACAGGCATGGATTGAACGACTGGGAGATCGTTTTGTCATTGTTTGTCCTACCTATCCGATGGGAGCATGGTGGTCGCAAAATGCAGAAAATTTTGTCTTGCAGTTAATTCATGAAATACGAGCTAAATATCCAATTGACCCCAATCGAATTTTTATTTCTGGGCTTTCCAATGGAGCTATTGGCGCTTACCTGATGGGGATGTTTTATCCAGACCGGTTTGCTGGTGTTGTTCCTGTCGCTGGAGGTATCACCAAGCGACTGATGTCTTTCCTGGTTAATCTGAATAATACTCCGATGTATATTATTCAGGGCGAATTTGACCCTATGTTTCCAATCGGTCTTACTCGTCGAACCTATAAAATTTTATCTGACTTTAAATCTCCAGTTATTTATCATGAACATAAAGAGCGTGGAGCGGCGCATGGAGGTCATTTTCTTCCAGAGTCTGAAGTTCCTGCATTGGTAGAGTGGCTTACCAAACAAAAAAGAAATATTTCCCCCAAAGTGGTACGCATAACCCGAGAAGAAAACCATATGAAACGTATTTTCTGGGCAAGAGTTAGTAAAGGCTTAAAACTGGCCGCATTGCAAATTCCCGGTCCCGAAATGGAACCACTCAATATTC
>JAPYPM010000109.1 GCA_029937635.1 Nitrospinaceae bacterium | reverse complement strand
GGCGCCGATTCGGCTCACCATTTTGCTCAAAAAATTCTTGGCTTAATGGATGATGCAACATTGCCATAATTAGTTTTCAAGGCATTTAAAATTTTGAACAGTAATTTGTCGAACAATACTAAATTTATTTATAAAAATTCGTCGAAAAAAATAATCTAAATCAATAGGCTTAGTGTGGTTGGGTAATATCTCATTTGTAAATCATAGAAGGTTTAGATCAATTCTCTCCTTATAAATTTAAGATTTGATATTCTGAATAAAGCAGGTCTATATCATTGCTTTTCAATGTGTCCGATTTATAAACTCTAGGATTCGGTAGGCTAAAATGAATTGAAGGAAAAATAGTCTCTCCCTGTAATAGTCTTTCATCCACTAACAACCCGGCTACTTTTGCCCGCCAACAAAGGCGTCCTGAAACCGCACTAACATGAGATGAAAAAACTCGATGAGCGCTCATATAATGAATATGAAGCAAAGGAATACTTTTTTTATTAGTTCGAGCTCCAACTAAATAGCATATTCCTTCCGGACCACAAATCAAAATATGGAAGCAGTTTAAATTACAATGGTCATAATATATTTTTAGTGTTTCCCCTTGAAGTTTTTTTTCTATCTCTGAGCGGTCAAATATAATATTAGTTGATGGCTTTGATTTTGGTAAAAAGGGTAATGGAAGGATTACCCGCTGACCAAGTTCAAGGTCTATAAAACCTAACTTCTTAGTAATAAAGTATGTTCCAGGGTTGCAAGTGAGGACTGTGATAGTTTGGTTATCAAGTTCAAGAACCGGAAGAAGAAGATGCAGGCTTTGCCTCCGGTATTCCTTTTTCACTATCCAACTGGTTATGTTGCAAAAATTATTTGGCTGATCATTAACAACTCGGCGGCTAAATAATAATCCCAAAAATCCAACAGCCTTATCTCCATCGCACATTACATAACCGAAATAGTTTTGATTGTTATCCCAGTGAAATTTAAATAGACTTTTCCATTCCTTCTGGGTTTGATTAATGCTATCTAGTTCGAGCAATAGGGGTAGGAGTTTATCGACGTCCTTTACTGTGGCTTTTTTAATAGTTATCATAAAAAATAAGAAGCCTTTTAAAAAAATTAGTTCATGTATTTAATTTTTAGAGGGAGGTTAGCAAGGGGAATGATCTAAATAAGGTCCACTAGCCAAGCTATAAATTTATCTTTTTGAATATTAGCTCGATCATTTCGCCAATATTTTCTAATTTCCCGACCTCGGATAAATTTAACTTTAGACCGAATACTTTTTCAATATTTACTACAAGGGTGATATGATTCAGTGAATCCCACTCATCAATATCAGCTGAAGTCATATTGTCGGAAATTTTTAAAGAATCATCGTCGAATACTTCGCAAAAAATAGTATTCATTTTATTTATGATCTCTTGGCGCACCAAATCTTCACCTCCAATTCTCTAGGTCTAAATCTTTGCTTTTAGTACGTTTAATTGTATGGCTAATTTTTGGTAACGGTTCCTTCATATTTAGTTCCCAGTATGATGCCCCATCCGGTTCTTTTTTAATTAGTTTGAAGCCAAGACGCTCATAAAGAGAAGATACCAATTTATTTTTTTTTGATGGTAGATATTTTCCTCTAACCATGGTTGATTTTAAGCATTTGGCCATGGATATGATTTCACTGCAAATAAATTCTTCCATGCCCCTTGAAAGAACACGGCAACTCATAACCCAAGTATCGATAAATAAAATTTTAGCTTGGCGCTTAATAATGAGAGAAGAGATTAAGCCGTTATCTCCAAAGTTATCTTTTAATCGAAAATAACGTAGGATGGTCATATTATTGTTGATCATTGATCTGATTTGAGTTTCCGTGTAGCGCGTTGTTGTAAGATGAAACTGGTTACTCTTATTAATGAGTTGTGCGAACCTTGGTAGATAGAGTTCACTAACCGGTCCAACTTCGGATTCCATCTCTAAGCTATTGAGAAATTCGTCGATGTTATCAAATTGGTTTTGGTGTTTGGACCTTATTATGTTTTGTTTATATAGTAGATTTCTATTTGAATCTTCATTGGAAAAGGCTAGAGATTCAAAAAATCCTTCTCGATCGATTGCTTTTATAAAGGATGTTGGATCTTCAGGGAGGTCGACGACGACTACCTCAGGTAAAAGTTTTTTGACCAATTGACGTTCGACTGGGTTGTCATCAATAAAGACTATGGAATCAAGCCCAATATTAAGGGTGGCAGCGATATCTCGAATATTATCCGGTTTGTTATTCCAGTTAGCTTTGAATACAGCGATATCATCCAATTTTATCAGCATGTCTGGGTGGGTCAAAAAAACATCCCGAGCGGTATCTTCATCGTTCTTACTGCAAATAGAAAGCAATATGCCCCTTTCCTTAAGTGCAAGTAGATACTTTTGAAAATTTAGGAATACTTCTCCCTCTGCTCCATTATCAAGTTGAATCCCATTTAGTCCATCATCACCGACGACTCCACCCCATAATGTATTATCAAGGTCTACAACGAGGCATTTTTTTCCGCCCCTCTTTCCTGCACCGATCAATGCTCCTACTTGTGAAGATACCAGGCCACAGGCATCTAGAGAGAAGGCATGTTTGGAATGATGCCAGTAACGAGCGTCGTGCCAAGAATTTTTTCCAAATAAGGAGGAAAGATACTCCATGTCAAAAATAGTAACACCCGATCTGGATGCAGAAGCTAGGCAAAGATTGAATTTACGAAGAAGGTTGGTTTGAGACCAAGCCACTGAACCCTCGAGGTTACCAAATACTCTAAAATTAGGCAGATCAACATTATTTTGCAAGATATGGCAAGGTAGATTTTTTTGTATGATTTTCCAAAGTTCTGTAAACTTTTTTACCGTGTCATTAATGGCAGTATCACATTCGTTTTGGTTGGCGCCGAATGAGACAGAAAATGTTACATCACGATAATTATTAAAAAACCAAACAAACTCAGGTGCAAAGTCGTACAGAGCGTTTGTTGAGTCAAGGACAGTCTGGTGGACTGTGTCGAAAGGTGAAGAAAAAACTTCAACCCGAAAACCTTGTTTAGCTAGCCAGAATTTTAAAACATCAATAAAATGATCAACGGTACTGGTAGCTAATATTGCCAACCGCAAACCCTTAAGCTCTAACTCTTCTGGGGGTATAGATTGGAATAACGCAACATACCTGGATTGGAGCGTGAAGTCATGTTCCGGCTCGGAAAGAGTGGCGAGAGTTTTGAAAGCTTTTGAAAAATGGCCATTTTGGATATCTTCTTTAATGGCTTTGAGTGAAATAGTTTGTACCTTATCGTTCACAAAATAGTCCCTAAAAATTATAAATTTTGTTTTAGACATTCCATCTATTTTTACAAGAGGAAGTCGTTTTAAACTGTTTGTCTTCTAGCAGGGAGCTTTGAATTTATTATGATGCGGCACATGATCACAAACGGTACCCAATAGATTTTGTATCCGATTAAAGGCAGGGTGGTCATCGCTATATTTACCTTCAATCTGATCATGAACGACTGAGTTAATTTCTTTCTGAAGAGAAATAATTTCGTTAATGGAGTAACCTTGGTCGTAAAGGTATGCAATATACCAGAGGCTTGTGTCAGCATCGATGAAAACACTGCTTTTGATTTTTTTAAACATTTGAATAATTTTTGGATGTATATCTTCATATGCCATGGTTTTATGCTTCCATTTGGAGCCAATCCCAGACAACCCAAATTCATCTCGCTTTTCATGAACAGGTGTATTCTCCATGTAATAGAATTCTTTAAATGTATAGAATTCGACACCAGACATCTTTATAAAGCTTAAGTTTTCATTCAATGTTTCTTCTGTTTCTCCAGGAAATCCTAAAACAAAAGCTCCCATGCTTATAATGCCATGTTTTTTCAAATGCTTAATGCCGTTTAAAAAATCAGCCCGAGTAACCCTCTTGTCCATGTTTTTTAAAATCGCATCACTTGCAGATTCAATTCCGAGATAAACACCTATGCATCCCGATTCTTTCATATCTCGAGCTATCTCATCGTCGACATATTGGACTCTAAGAAAAGAAAACCATTCAAAGTTATATTTTTTGAATATTTTTAATAAACCTTTAAAACGATCCACAGGGACATTAAAAGTATCATCCAAAAATATAATCGTCTTAACCTTCTTGATGTTTAAAATTTTTTGAAGATGCTTTTCAACCAACTCTAATTCTGTAGTATGCAATCCTTTTGCTGTAGATGGATAGGAACAAAATGCACAGGAAAAAGAGCACCCAGAAACTGTCCGCATTTGAATCGTCTTATTAAGGAATGGTAGGTCGATCCCATCCCACAATGCAGGAGTTTTATTTAATACAGGATCATGCCACTCGCTTTCAGTGCAGTAAAAACCAGCTGTTTCAAAATTATTGTTTTCTAGATACGTAAGATTTTTTATGTGTTTTAAAGGTTTTCCTTGTCTTTTTTGTAGAATTAAATTTTTTAAATCTTCTTCTGGGTTAAAAGCATGAAGAACGTAGTTAACCTTGCATCTTCGCATGTGCTGTTCGAAACCTCCGGCATCTTTATTGATGGTTTCAGCATTGGCGAAAGCTCCTCCAACAAGAATTTTCATATTCGGGTCTATTTTTCTCAATTCTTTGGAAAGTCTTTTGATTTCTTTATAAGAAAGATAAAATGTGCTCGAAATCCCTACAAGAGGAGATCTTCCGCTATAGCGAGAAAAATTATAAACTTCCTCTAATTGATCAAACTCAGAGTCATAGTTATTAATAACTTTGGTATGAATGCCAAACTGTAAAAGATAATTGGCAATATGAATCCCACTAAACCCAGGAAGGTTCCAAATATTTAATGAATTTCTCCGTTCTTCAGGTGAACATTCAGAGTAGAATCTATTATTTTTAATAGAGTTTAAAACATCCAAATGAGATCGAAATCCGCCCTTAAAATAAACCATTCTCGGATAAACTAGAGAGGCATATAAATCAACACGATCTAACGGGAGGTTAGAATAGCCTGAGTAATCGACCAAATCGGATTGAGAAATTAGAATTAAGTCGTATTTTTCCATTGGAAATTCTTAGTTAGTGAAACCTACTTGCATTTTGCTTTTTAGAAGAATTTCCCCTGTCTCCTGATTCGTAATAGCGAGCTTAATAATAACTGTTTTCACGCTTTCTGATACTTGGTCAATTATAGAGTGAATTTTTAAAAGGTCTCCAATATAGGCGGGGTGAGAAAATTTTATATCAAGAGTTTGGATGATGGAGTTTTTCCCAGGAAAATGTACCCCTACTAATTGCGATATACAACCTACCAGAAGACCGCCATGCACTACTCTACCTTTGAAACCACGCTCACGTGCAAATTGATCTTCCATGTGTAAAGGACTATTGTCGCCGGTCAACTTTGCAAACATGTTAACGTCACTGAAAGATATCTTTTTTTCAAAGGAAAACTCTTTGCCTTGGAAAAGGTCTTCTATTTCGAATGTGGCTATCGAATCTCCCATTTTAATTATTTCGTGAAGGCGGAGGTATATTCTTGCGAAGATATTATGAAAGTAACCATTAATATCCTTCATGCAGTATTATAATATTTTAGGAAAACTTACCAAAATGTACGACATTATACCTACGTTAACCATTTAGCCTGATATGACATTCTAGACTGTATAAATTTTGCAGACAACTAAAATAATCTCTTAAATAAACTTAAACCAAGATGCGGTTACAATTAAAGAGTATGGGTGTTAATAAGTAGTAATTTTTCAAAGGAGATTTTTTATAGATGGTCACACTTTTATAAAAATTGGTATTAAGAAGCAGTTATTATCAAAAGCTCGGGTTTACAAATCAGTTTCATTAGGACAAAATTATATTAATTTACCCTATCGTAAAACGTTGATGCCCTATATAAGGTATTCATGGTCTATTCCAAAATTATAAAACGAACAACTGCAAACCTAATTTTCCCACTACTTTTTTACTCTCGAAGTTATCTCTTGTCGAAGCCTTTTTATTGTGGGTTAGGTAGTATTTTGACTTTTCACCGTGTATGTCCCGGAACGCCTAAACCTAGAATAAGGGGCAATGCGGGTTTGGAAGTAACTCCAGAATACCTCGAAAACACGATACGATTTTTGAGCCAAAATAATTATGAAATCGTTTCAATGACTAGAGCATCACAAATTCTCAAAACGGGCAATAGTTGTAAAAAATTTGCCGTATTTACGTTTGATGATGGCTATGTTGATAACTACCTATATGCCTATCCTGTTTTTAAAAAATATGGGATCCCTTTTACAGTATATGTGACAACCCAGTTACCCGATGGGGAAGCAATTTTGTGGTGGTATCTTCTTGAGGATCTAATATTGAAGGTGGAGCGAATTGAATTTGAATTCAATGGGAGAAGATATAACTATAATTGTAAGACTTATTATGAAAAAGAATGGGTCTACCAAGAAATTCATAGATTGATTATAAGTGGCTCCCCAGAAAATCTTAATTTTCGCATACAACAAATTTTTAAAAATTTTAGTAATATCAATTTTAGGGAGAAAACTTCTGAATTAGCGTTGAGTTGGAATCAGATCCGAGAAATGAGCGAGGACCCTTTAGTCGAAATAGGAGCACATACCATAAGACATCATGTCTTGAACAAACTTTCTGAGGCAGCTGTCTTAGAAGAAATGGAGGGTTCGCGGGATAAAATTGAGTTAAAAACGAGCCAACAAGTGGAACATTTTTCTTATCCCTTTGGAACATCAAGAGAGGTGGGGCAGAGAGAGTTCAGAATTGCAAAGAAATGTGGGTTTAAGACTTCGACAACCAGCAGTATAGGAAATATTTTCCCAGAACATGAGGGTCTCCTAAATAAACTACCACGGATTCCAATTAATCAGAAAAGAGATAGTGGTAAAGTTGACTACTTAAAGCTTTGGCTCAATGGACTTCTTCCTTTATGTGTTAATAAGCTAAAGCGTGTTGTTTAGTGTGGAGAAGCTTATCTAAGAAAAGACGGTTTAAAATTTGTTAAGAGCTGCCATAAAAAGTGGGAATATAGTAATAAAAAAGATTTAGATATTCTTATCCAATTTTATCAAACAATTTTAGAGCTCATGCAAACAAGATAGATGCTCCTGACAAATTTTGTGAATATTGTGATTTGATGGCTAAGTTTTTTGTTGGAGCCTATTAAA
>JAPYPM010000108.1 GCA_029937635.1 Nitrospinaceae bacterium | reverse complement strand
CCTCAATTTCCTTCGGAAAGTCTTCTGCACTCAGAGAAAAACTTCTTCACATTTTTCCAAATTCCATTTTCCATGAACATGGAGAGAAATTACAAGGTGAATCGCTGATCAAATTTATTAGCGATGCGGATGCAGCTATAGTTGGAGTAGAGGCTATTGACAATTACTTACTTGAACATACTCCTAACCTTAAAATAATCTCTAAGTATGGTGTTGGTCTTGATAGCATCGATCAAAAAGCACTCAAGCAGAGGGATATATCTCTTGGCTGGATAGGTGGAGTTAACCGACGGTCAGTTTCTGAATTGACTCTGTGTTTCATGTTGGGGCTTTGCCGAAATATATTTAATTCAGGTTTCCAGTTAAAGCAGTCAAAATGGGAAAAACATGGGGGATATCAACTTTCAAAAAAAACTATTGGCATAATAGGTTGTGGGGAAATAGGCTCTGATGTAGTAACCCTTGTATCTCCCTTTAAATGTAATATTCTTGTACGAGATATTGCAGATAAATCTACCTTTTGTAAAGAAGAAGGAGCTTCAGAGGTAACTCTAGAAAAATTACTTAGCAAGTCTGATATAATTAGCCTTCATGTCCCATTAACAAAGCTGACCTATCATATGGTGGACGAAAAATTTTTAAAAAAAATGAAGCCGACTGCTTTTTTAGTGAATACCTGCCGAGGGAATGTAGTAGAACAAAAAGCACTAAAGGAAGCTCTTCAAAAAAAAATTATTGCTGGGGCTGCTTTAGATGTCTTTGCTGAAGAACCACCCACGGACACAGATTTTCTTTCCCTACCCAACCTGATGGTTAGCCCTCACATCGGCGGAAACTCTAAAGAAGCAATAGAAGACATGGGACACTTTGCCATAGAGCATTTAGTTTCATTTTTTAATAATCAGACCGCACGTAAGGCAACTTAAATATAGAATTCCATTAAATACAAACATCCTTTTATTATGATTTTTTTAGGGGTATTGAACTACTAAGATAGATGGGATGTTTATAGCTTTTTAATCGGTCTCCTTAGATTTCTTTTTCAAATAATGCGCTTTTCTTTTACCAAAATATTTAGACTAATATACAAACGCACAATCTTCACAAACCTCTTAGATAAGCTAGAAAACTATGCTGCATAAAAGACTCAGTCAAAGTCTTTCTTTCAGTTTAGCTAAACGTTCTCGTTCCGGTTTTGAAAGCCATGCTTCCCGTTCTAACTTAAAATCAAGGTAATACTCTTCAAATCGAAGGGCTTCCTTAAGGGTATTTTTTTTACTCAACATTTTTTCGGAAGCAAGAACAATTTTTCGAGTTTCAATACTCGAAACTCGAGCTTTTATCATCTTATGATACTTAGTAAATAAGCGAATACTTTGAGAAGTGACGCTCCCTCCCAAAGTCAAGCTCAAACTATTTGAGATGATTTTATAGCTTAATTCTTCTATAAGCTCAAGAATGAAGGAGCTATCAGGTTCTATCTTAGAATTAAAATAGGACTGACTAAGATCCGTGCGCCCTATCGTAACATTATCAATTTTTCCCCGGGCTACTTTGAGTATTTCATCAACCTGCCGAACAGCTTCGCAGCTTTCGATATTAATCGACTTAAAAATTTTCTGGCGACCATAAACTGACTCAATAGCACCAATAAATTTCACTACTCCAAAAGGACTTTCTACCATGGGAGAGATCAATCCATCAACGCCTAGATCCAAAGCATCCTTTATATCACGAAGAGCTTCAACCCCACCTATCTTAAGAAATAAAGGAATATTTTCCTTTGCGGTCAGCCTTCTTAGCCAAAGCAGATCTCGGAAAGAAGAACCCTCGGCCTCGAACTCGGCTTTAACTGCAAATAATCCGAACTCCTTTTTTAGCTTTACTAACTGACTAGAAAGTTTTTTCTCTAATGAAAAAAACTTAGCGCTCATAATAGTAACTATGGGGAGTAATTTATTAATTTCAAACGATGCATACTATATTAGTATAGCGACTATCTATTCAATTGTCTTAACATAAGCTGTAGGTGGGGCGCAGGGAAAGAAGTGTTTGAAGCCTTAAATCAGTGCAGGTCTACACCATATTCCAAGTCAGCTGCAGCTGGAATTTCTTCGGAATTACCATTGATTTTCTTTGGCATATATTTTTCTCGATACTCGTCCTTAAGTTCTTCTAAGATTTTCTTCCCCTCAGGCGTATCTTCTTCTGCTTTACGAATATCTTTCCAACGATTTTTAGGAAACTTCACATATAAGACAAAGCATTTAATTAGCCCTGAAATTTCTTTTGACGTGAATTGAGGCATATCTAACATTGCGTCGTCAGTAAGGCATCTCGTTATCGTATCTGGGTCGATCAAACCCAAGTTTTCTGCCATTTTCCTTAGCGGAGTCCCATGAAAAGGAACAAATCCATTAAGATTCTGACTATCGGCTTGTATATGTCGATTTAGTTCGATAGTTTCCATAGCCAGTTCTCTTGTCTCGGTCGGGAAACCAACTATGTTATTACAAGTAAACTGAACACCGTAACGGTGAGGAATTTTTAGAGCCTCGATAATAGATTCGTTCTTCCAACGACGATCCAAAACTTTTTCACGAAATGCTTCATTTCCATGTTCTATTCCAACAGAAAACCTATGTAACCCCACTTCAGCAAGCTTCCTGACCTTATAGTCAGTCAAGGTTTCAGCTCGTGTCTGCATCCAAAAGGGAGTCTTGATATCAGAATACATCTCGCAGAACTCATCAAACTCCTTCTCAGTTATAGCAAGAAATGTATCCGCCCAAAAATAATTGTACTCGACCCCAAAGCGCTCCTTAAAATGCTTCAATTCATCATATACACGATCCATTCTTCTCTTTCGAAAATAACTTTCATCTGTCTGAGCATCATATATTTCCATCTGATTAGGAGAATTACAAAAGGTACATTTGTATGGGCATCCACGTATCGTTTCCACAGGAAACATTTTGTACCATCTTCCAGCCATGGGCCTATACAAACGCTGTTCCTCAAAAATATCGATATCCATCATCGGCATAGCATTGACATCGACTGGATCGGACATAGGATTTTTTGAAACTGCTCCATCTTTTCCCTTTACCCATAAATTAGTAACATCGTTATAGGACTCTCCACTTTCGATTCTTTTACATAGTGTCCGAATCGCATTTTCTCCTTCTCCAACACAAACAGAATTTATTAAGCGATGTCTAATAGCTATTTCGGGCGCAAAGGTAGCAAAAACCCCACCCACTAATACATGCGTTTGCCGCTTAATAATATAATCTTCTACTTTCTCGATAATGGCCAATCCTAGTTCCCACATATCCTCTGTGCATGACATTGCTATTAAATCAGGTTGAAATGATTCGACGAGGTCTTTTATATCGTCTTTCCAACTAGTTTTATGCATCTCTGGGATATAAGAACCAGCGTTGTTAAAGGGAATTACATTCAGCCTATCCACTTTTGTCCCGTCTGAATTACTACCAAAGTCAGATGAGTAATATGTGGTATCAAACAACCTTATATCATGGTTATCCTGTTTCAATACGGCAGATAATAGTGCTATCGCAGGAGGCAACATATTCATGCCATAGTAGTTTGGATATAAAAATAAAACTTTTAGAGACATTTAGTACTCCCTATTCCTCGAAAAAAAACATTTGGCTAAATGGATCTTATTTCTATAGCTCAAATTTTAATCAAATTACGTACAAAAAAGATTACAACTTACTTGCCTCAATAGGCCAGAGTAAATACTATCAGAGAAGGTACTAATAATCTAGGGTATCTAAAGCTTCAAATAATCAAGATCGTTCAATTAAATCATACTATTAGTATGTAGAAAAGCTAAAAAATAAGACCTAGTCGGCTGAACTTTATACATTAAGTAACGCCTTCCACATATTATGATTATCCTCTAAATAAAAGTAGTCTTTAGGGATTTGTGCGTTGGAAGGCTGATTAAGTTGTTCTAGTAAATCATCTACATTCGCTACAAATTGGACTCCTGACAGACCTGATAACGGGCTTAAGTTTAGCGAATCAATGGCACAAGTCACGATTACAGGAATCCCATTCCAAGATGCTTCCCATGCAGCACCCGTGCTATGAACTCCAAAAACCACATCCACTAATTCCCATAGCTCACTCAAAGATTGCTGTTTTATAGAATAGCTGAATTTGGATTCATAAACGAGACCCAAGCCTTCTGACGACAGACTAGGGTGAGGTTTGATAAAAACTTGTTTATACTTGTCCAAACCGCCTCGACTTGAAGCATCTTCTAATAATCGAAACAAAAATCTATTTTCTTGGTCTGCTACTCCCATAATAACTAATAGGGTACGCTCCCTTTCCGGAGTTTGTTTTTTGGTCATATATTTCCCCTCTAGATTGAAATAACGTACCGCCTCGACTTTTGCTATTCTGTCTTCTGGATAGCCCGCTTCTCGAATCAAGGACAACCCTTGAACATTGTTGATACATAACTTATCTGGCAAAGGCATGGCTTCGCCTCCAGTTTCAAAAAAATCTCTTGAGTCTGAGACAAAACGCAGGTCAAATGGGCGAAAAAAACTGTGCTGTGAAGCAAATACTTTTGTGTTTTTTTGGTGCCTTTTCCATGCTGAAATCAATGCCATATCCCAAGGCTGATTTTCCCAGATAAACAACCCCCATGGCGAAGCCGATAGAGTCTTAGCCATAGCGTCAAACATAGCTATTTTTATAGCATTGTTCATGGCCAGGTTTCCAAATAAGGAAACCTTCCACTCCTTCTCCATAAAGGGGAAAAAATTCATTTGAGAATCAGAAAAGCAAAACTCCTTTCTAAGTTCACCTAAGCGCTTTCCCTTAGAATAAATGGAAAAATAAAGCTTTATTGCTTTTACTAAAACAGGGAATGTAAGAAATTCTTCAAGAATAAAATATTGATGTTTTTTTGATGAGTTATCATTAAAACCTTTTAAAAAGTGAATCGCATTTTGAAATGAAAACTCAGCGGTATCAAAATAAAAAAAGACCCAATTTATCTTAACTGGAATTTCATCAAAAACAGAATGCAAGCTTTGCCAGTAATTTGAATAAAACTGATTACCTTTTGCTTTTTCTTGATCAAAGTTAGGAAAATAATTGACAATTGTAACGGCATTCTCTTTTCCTAATGGGCCTACGTCATTAGTCTGAATCGAATTAATATAACGATAGCGCAAGTACCAATTTTTGATTAAATAGGCTAATGCCTGAACCCATCCAGGAAACTTTTTTAGCCACCATCGAACTCCCTTTTTAATAGGTCTTTTATACTTTTCACTTACATTATAACGCTGATAACAATGACCTAGTTTTTCGCACCATTCTTTTAAGGTCTTATCTAAAAGCGCGTTATTACCACAATAAATGAGCCCCGAACATTCGTTATCAAAATAAACAGATTCAAGCGTCCTTAACTTAAAAACGGAATAGATGGAATCGCTATCGTAGGGAGATTTAACAGCTAAAGTAGTCAGCCACCAATAAGAAAGGTTATCAAATATTTTTAAAATCTTTGTAACGGTTTGACCTTGGATCTTAGTCCTACCTAAATCATGAATCCATGCTAAATACTCTTTTTTGATTTGAAGAGCCTTGTCCTCCGTTAACAAAGGAATTGATACCTGAGGCGACGGCGCTTCATACCCTGTCCAGTGGGCAACAATTTTTGCGCTACCTTCCCATCTAGCTCCTTCATCTAATAAAACCAATGTAAAGTTTTGATCCGGCATATTCATCGAGTCATAATAACTTCAATTTGTGGAAAAATAATTCAACTACATGAATGTTAATATTCATTTTGAATTTTATTTATTGGTCACTTGAAGTAATTCCCTGACATAAAGTATAATACTTTTCTAATTTATCAAGGCATTTTCAATTCTTTCCCCCCTTAGACGAGAATGAAGTTCCGAGAACTCTTGATCTATTGATGAAAAAACCTTCTGGTTTTATTTATTATGAAAAATAGATTGTATGTAGTTATTAAGGATAATCGGATGGAAGGTCATTATGAGTAAGAAAGTATGGGGACTTATCCCTGCGAGACTTGAATCTAGCCGACTACCAAGAAAAGCATTAAGTGTGTTACATGGATTGCCTATGATTATCCATGTCGCGAAGCGCTCCGCGCTTTCTAAGCTTCTTGATGAGGTTGTTGTTTGTACTGATAGCGCCAAAATAGCGCAAGCTTGCTTTAAACATAGTGTAAAAGTATGTATAACTCCAGCTTACTGCAAAAATGGTACAGAAAGAATATTATCTGCGAAGAGACGTCTAAAAATTCCATCTGATGATTTAATAATTGATATTCAGGGCGATGAACCTTTAGTAGATCCCAAATCAATTGACAAAGTTACGGCCTACTTGATTGAGAATATTAAAAAGACAGATATTATTTTGCCTCATATTAACTTATGTCCTGCCCAGAATAAAAACGTCGTTAAGGTTATCTCATCTGGGAATAAAGTTTTGTGTTTGACCAGAGCTGATGTTCCATATCCTTTCAATAGAGATTCTCCGTTGAAAAAACACTTAAGCATAATAGGATTCACAGGAGAAAGCCTCGAAACCTTTGGCACCCTCCCAGTTGGAGAGCTCGAATCTACCGAGGGTATTGAATTATTAAGGGCACTAGAGGGTGGAATGCGAATACTTACCTTCGGAGTAGATGCTGATTCTTTTTCTATCGATATTCCAGAGGACCTAGCAAGAGCCGATCGTGCGCTAAGAAATTGCCCTGTTTTCCAAGGAGGCTATTAGTTGAAAACGCCGTATAGTCATTATTCATTCGACTTGGATGGCACCATCCTTGACACACTCGAGATCATGAAAATTGCTTGGGAGCTAACGGTTCAGAAGTTTCATCTCTGGCACGATTTCTCAGAGTATAAGAGAGAAATCGGATTGCCATTCGAGGTAGTCATGAAAAACCTAGGAATTTCTGATGAGGATCAATTAATACAAAAATTTTATTTTGAACAGACTGAGAGAATGTCTTCTCAGGTAAAAATATTCCCGAATTTTTTAGACTTTATAGAAAGAGTAAAACTTTTAAAAGTTTCAACCTCAATTATCACTTCAAAACCAAGGAAAAATTCAGAGAGTTTGCTTTCTAAGTTTGATATTGATATTGATATTCTATTATGCGGTGATGACAAACTAATTGGAACAAAGCCATCGCCATACCCTATGGAGCAAATAAAAAATAAACTTGGATTAAATCAAGAACAAAAAATAATTTATTTTGGAGACATGCTGAACGATTTAGTTTTTTCTGTGAACAGTAATATCGACTATTGCCACTGTAACTTCGGTATTATTGGCCAACTTCCCGAATACCTTCTACCGAAACCGATGTCAATAGACTCGTGGTTAGATGACCTTTTGAAAGAGTATTTATAA
>JAPYPM010000107.1 GCA_029937635.1 Nitrospinaceae bacterium | reverse complement strand
TTTTCCTCTGACAGTGCCCTTCATTGAAAAGACAGCAACGTGATTTCAAGAGGAGTTCTAGTGCAATTGCTATTTAAAAATAGATAAAATCAAGAATTCTTTTAATTCGGTTAGAGCGCATACGATCATTTTCCCAATTTTCGAGCTCAACATCGCCAGTTCGAAATTCTCGATACAGACTATTCTTTTGCATCTGATTAAACACGGAAGCCCAATTTGGATAGGGGAGAAACCAGTCACTATACCGTGATCGAAGCTCATTTAATATATTCATATTAGATGAAGACTGCTCTGGGTTGGATTTTGACTTTGTAGATTGGTGAGTGTAGGCAGGGCGTCTGGGCGTTAATAAGATAAGAACAGATTTTTGAAAATCTATGTTATCTTCGCGGGAGAACCCATATTGTAACACGGGAACTTCTTGTAGACCGGGTACTCCATCACGAGAATACTGGGTTTCTTTCTCACTTAAGCCACTTAAAATTATAGTTTCTCCAAATTTCATATTCACAGTAGCACTAACTTTTGTTTTTGATGTGTCTATTCGCTGAGAGACTGTTATGGAGGTGGTGTTTTGTGCAGTCAAAAAAGTACGCTCAGCGACAACCTTTAAAATAAGTCGCCCATTTTTTAATAGCTTCGGTAATATTGCCATGGAGACGCCAATATCTTTTTTTACTTCAACGGGTGTTCCACTGCCACTCGAACTTGTGGCTACTCCATTGATATTTATGCCAGAAAAGAATTTCGAGACTTTACCATTTAAAGCAGTAAGCGATGGTCTAGCTAATATTTCACCCCTATTAGTATTTGAGTTTACTATATTCAAAGAATAAGTGATTGACGGTATTTCAATATTTCTGACGATAGTCCGGGTTACACTGCTGGAGGCAGGCAGGTCTCTAATGCGAGAGTATTTAAAACCTGGATTTTCACTTTGTCCAAATTGTATGCTCAAACTATTAAGTAGGTTAACACCTCTCCTCGTTGTGCTATACTCCTCCGTTCTAACTATTACGACATCAACAATTACCATCTCGTTATCTTTTTTTGGTTTTTTTTCGCTAGAACTAGGCTGATTTTCCGGGTTTTTTGAGCCATTATTAAGATTTAGTTGAGCGATTTGAAGTGGTTCGTTTGTTGAGGCTATTTCTATAATATTTGGGGGAGCGAGGGTTCCTAATTTGTGGAAATCAGACCAGTCATCGAGGCGACTTTCCAATTGTTTTTGTTTATTAGGCTGACTGACTATCTTTTTATATTGATTATTAAATTCTCTTGCCTCGCCAAAATTATTTAATGCTGCCATCACTAGAGCCGAGGCGCGGAGGACCCTGGGATCTTTTTTATAAACACTAAATTCTCGTAGTCTATTTAATGCGCCAGCGGCCGTAATTGGGTCGTGGGCATGATAAGACGCGGCAGCCAAGTGATAGAATGTACCGGGGTAATTATCGTTTAGCAAAGCTGCTTCAGCAAAATATTTTTGAGCTAAATTAAACTTACGGCGATCTAAGTTTAATAAACCTTGATGATAGGCTGTTATCCAATTATTCGGATCAAATTGGCGAGATAAATTAAAACCTTGGACGGCGAGTTCAGATTTTTCTAGATCACTTAATTTAGCTTGGTATGAGTATATCAGGCCATTTAAGAATTGAATATTTGAATTTGAAACATCGAGTTTTAGAGCTTGATTTATTTTTTGGGATGCAAGGGCGAGTTCATTCGTCTCTAGTGATTTAATAGCATCTGAAACAAGGTGTCTTATTTCTGTATTATTTTTTTCTATTGGGATCGAGTCGAATAACGTTGACGACATGTTGCCAGAGGGTAGTTCGCTCTTATCAGAGGATAAACTTAATGTCTTACAGCCAGCAAGAGTAATAATTATGAAAGACACCGCTAATATGAGACGTGGTTTTAAAAGCGAATTAAAACTTAACTGTACGTTGTGTAATAGTTTAGGCATGTCTATCTCAATTGCACTGTAATATTAATAATATAGAAATTTTAAGGCTCGTTTTATTCGTAGTTCTCGATCGTCATGATCTTCCCATTTTTCAAGGGACACATCGCCAGTCCGAAACTCTCTATACAAACTATTGTTTTGCATATCTTGAAATATTGAAGCCCAATTAGGGTATGGTTTGAACCAGTCGCTATACCTAGACTTCAATTCATCTAAAGCATTAGACCCTGAAGCATTCGATGTTTTGTTGGAAGTTTCAGCTTCTTGTTGAACAAAGCCCGGCTTTCGCGGGGTTAAAAGAATTAAAACTGACTTTTGAAAAAGAGTTTCTTCTTTTTTTGCAAAGAGATATTGTATTATCGGTATCTCCTGGATACCCGGAACGCCATCTCTTTTTCGAATTGTTTGTTTTTCACTTAATCCGCTTAAAATTAATGTATCTCCTAATTTAAGAGCGACGCTCGACGCTACACTTGTTTTAGCAGTATCTATTCTAATTGAAAAAGTTACAGCGCTGGTATTTGGTTTTGCAAGAAAAGTGCGTTCGGCAAAAATCTTTAATTTTACCCTTCCATCATTCAAAAGATAAGGCGTAATCTTTAGCTTAACTCCAATGTCTTGAACGACGTTAACTGCGCCGTCGCCGCCTCCCGTGCCAATAACCGTACCAATTACGTTTCTGCCAGAAAAGAATTCTGATTCGTTTCCGTCGAGGGCAACCAATGAAGGTCTCGCAAGAATCTCGTTCCTAGCATTATTGGCATTTACAATATTAAGAGAATACGTAATGGAGGGTAAATTTATGGTTCTTGTTAGAACTGATGTATTATCGGAATCTGAAAAGAATTGAGTAGACTGACTTCGACGATATGAATAAGCACCCGTACCCGGGCTTTCTCCGCCAAATTGAAGGTTCAGGCCATTAAGTAAATTTACACCTTTACGGCTCGACTTGGTCTCTTCTGTTCTAATAATGACAACATCAACAATGACCATATCTCTCTTGTTACACTTGATTGTTAATTTTATGGGTTGATCACTTTCTTCTTGTTCATCAGAAGCCTCTTCGTCGTTTTCATCTTCCTCATCACATGATCCTGGTTTAACTTCGCCCTCTCCTTCTTCACCCTCTTCATTACTAGTATCTCCATTCTCTTCGGTATCTACTTGATTTTGGTCTTGATCTTGTTGATCTGAGTTTAGTTGGCCTGATTCGTTGTCATCAGGTGATTGCTCCCCTTCATTAATTTCGGTCGGCACTTGCGCAAGTTGCACCTCAGAGAACTTTTTCCATTTTTGATTTTGATAAAAACTCTGCCACTGACGAAGTCTTTCAGCCAAGTAAACTGATTGGACATTTTTGGCCGATATTTTTTTGTACTTATTCAGAAAATCAATGGCCTTACTATGATCATTCAAGGCGGCCATGACGATTGAGGATATTCGAAGAACTTTAGGATTATTGTGATTAGTGGACAAACTTTTGAGTTTTGCCAATGCACCCGCCGCGGTTACAGGATCTAAAGAATTGTATGATGCAACGGCAAGATTATACAAAATACTTGAATTTTTCCTATTTAAGATTGCTGCTTGAGCAAAGTTCTTTTGAGCTCTTCGGTAATCCTTTTTATCCAGATTTAATATGCCGTAATGATAAAAAGGTATCCAGTTTGTTGGATCAAACTGGATTGCCAGTTTATAACCTTGCTCCGCTAAATTGAGTAAACTCTTGTCCCCACGCCCGGCCATTTGATGATAAGTAAATCCATTAAGGAACTGCAACTTCGGGCTTTGAATGTTACGTTTTAGTGCTTGATTAAGAAGTTTTGACGCTTCGTCAAATTCTAGATTTTTGAGTTTACTGACTGCTTGTTGCTCTAGATCGATTATTTCAGAATTAAGCTCGGATTGTTTAGCACTTCCAATAAGTTTTTTAGATTGAAGGGGGACATCTGCGTTTCCTATGCCCCAGAGAAGATTGCTATTATTTTGCGTGTTAGGTTGATTGCGATCGCCAAGCACACATGAGCCTAAAAAAATACAACAGACCACCAGTTTTACTTGATAAAACTTAAGTCTGTTGGCTCGAGCAATTACACTATTTACCAACACTATTTTTCACCACCAAATTTTTTTATTCAGTGTGCTCGAACAAGCTTAAAAACTAATTAAAATAACCAATTTTAAATATTTTATTGGAGAAAGGCATGTATTCGTAAGTTCATGATTTTGAAGCTATCTTTATTTAATTTTTGTTTCGGTTAAAAAACGTTTTTGCACCTTCATGAAGAGGAAGTATCAGAGGTTTCTTGTATCGGCGGCTCAAGACAAGTATGAAAATTGCCAGAAGAAAACTGGGAACCCAACGTAATAATGTTTTATGGTCGAAGTAATTGGGAAGAGTTTCAAATGTGATGTCTATCCCTGTTAACGTGACTAAACCGCCTCCGGCAATTAGGCAGCCTGTGCCCGCGATAAACCCACCAACTACAGTGTACGGAATAAACCGAACCAATCGGCTAAGTTGGAAGTAACCAAGTGCAAAGAATGTAACGCCGGATAATAGGCTGGTTATAAATATTAACAACAACACAGTAGGAAGAAGGCTATCTAATTGGTTTGAGCTTAAAATACTATAGGCTATTGTAGAGATTGGTATTGCTATAATTGCAGCGGGATTTGGGCCTGGGATCCATATTGCGGTCTCAAAATTACTTAGTAATGATCCTAACAAACCAAAAATTAGACAGCTAAAAATTCCTATGCCGATACCTAAGGGAAGGTATGTCTCGATAGGTCCTTTAAATATCAGCGCAGCACAAGAGATGCCGTAGGCGATAGACATCATCGACATCATTACACCGCCATAAATTTCTAAATAAAAATTTGATGGTTTTATCTGGTTAAGAAACCCATCAGTAAGATGTGTTTTTAGCATGCTGCCCTAGATTTAAAGATACTATCAAGCCTAATTTTTTCGAAGTTAACATAAACAAAAAAATCAACAAGGAATTCTAAATTTAATCGGATTTAAGATTAACTGTTGCGTTACCTTAGTTACTCGGCCAATCTCATTCTTTTTCAGTCTTTTTCAGTCTTTTTCAGTCTTTTTTTGATAATAAATTATCTAAGGACCAACCTTCATGACTTTGCAAAAACACACATTGATCCCAATCTTATTTTCATTCTTTCTTCTCACTAATATTTTTGTGTCGAGTAGTGTCGGCGCTCAAACGCTTGATGCTCAATCTAAGGCAGAGCTCCAGGCCGAAATAAAAAAGTATGTTGAAGATGTTGGCAAAAAAGTACTGGAAGCACAGCTAGAAGCAGGCAATTTTAAAATACCAACAGAGCTTTATAATCTGAAGGTAAAATTTAATAAAGCTAAAGGAAGAGTTGAAAAAGCAAAACAGCAGCTAATAGATTTTAAGAATGCTGATAAGTTTGCCAAAGTTCAAATGCGGTGTGGTTCCGATCTATCTGTAATGAAAAAATTAGCAAGTACTAATGGTATTAATCTAAAAGGTTTTCTAAGCGTTCGAAACAAAGCCTGTGACAAAGTGGTCAAACTTGGAAAACTAAAAAAAATGTATGAAGACTTTCAAATGATCAAAAAGACGGGTTTTTTGATTGTAGACAAGCATTCAACGAGACGAGTTTCATGGAAACTCCCGTTTGAGAAAAGAAGACGGAGAACTACCCAAAAATGGGTCAGGTTGGCTTATGTGCCGGGTGCGGGTCTGAAATTTACAGCCCACTACAAGTGGAGTGATAAGAAAAAAAGGCAAATAATACCTCTTCCGGGACAAAAGAGAAAAAAGAAGGGCTGGCGTTGCTTACCACCGACATCAAAAACGATGAAATTGTGTTTTGCAATTCTGGATACATCAAAATCAATGGTGAAACTTAAATGGTTGGTAAGTGCTAACTCTGGTGTGAAGCCCATTGGTTGGTTTGATATCCCGAATGGCGGAATAACAATGACAATTCCAGCACCTTTTGGATATTTAGAGCATCTCGATCAGTTTAAAGAGAAGAAAAAGCAACAGGCCTACAATAAAATTGTAAAGAAAATCACAGAAACGACAGGTATTGAGAAGGAACAACTCGAAAAAATTAAAAATTTAGCCTCCATGAAGATGACAAAGGCTGACATGCAGAAAAAAGCTCAGGAAATAATCACTGCAAAATTAAAGGAGATGGCTGAAAAAACAAAATTTGCAAAAAAATATACGGAAAAAATCAAGGTTGCTAAAACGCTGTATAATATGAACCCTAAAACGTTAAAAGTTGGAAGTGCCCGGGAAAAATTTAATGAGTTTAAGGTTTCATTCGCGAATATGGATAAGATAACAAAGATTAAAACCTTATGTAACAAGCAGATCCCGCCACGGTTAGCGAAGGCAATGAAAAGGATAGGGGTCCCACTGGACAACTACGCAAGTAAAAAAACTGAACTCTGTAATGTACTTAGGAAGTTTGGTGAAATACAGAAGATGTATGAAGATTGGAAGCATGTATCCAAAGATGGATTGCACCTAGCCAACGAGTTCCGTAAGAACCAACCTAAGTTTAAAGGAAAAAGGAGAACAGTTCAGTTCGGGATTGAAGCCAGGTATATGGCTAAACAAAAGAAAATGAAGCTGTATTCTTGGTATAAATTTAGTGGTGACGGGAAACAGGTCCAAGAAATAAAAAATGTTGCAGCCTTTACGAAACCGGCAAAGAAGGCGTGTAAATCTTTTAAATCACGTGGGAAATTATGTTGGGAAGTTTTGGAAAGAACAAAAGAGACGATAACCGTTAAGTTTGACGCGGAGTCCAGGTATAGGAATAGAACAAAAGGTACCTCGACCGGCCCACTAAAAATAAATATACCATATGCATATATGGATAAGTTAGCTGTGATGAAGGGTAAAGCTAAAAAAGTATTGGAAATGAAAAAACAACTTCAATCTCTCGTTACAATGGACGCCTCGTTCCAGGAAAAAATAGCAGCACTGTCTCGTAGTTTACATTAGATTTTTTGAAGCTTAGGGTGTGAAAGCTGTAGTTGGTGAGAAAATCTTGTTTACGTACGTAAGTGCCGGTTCAAGTCCGGCCACCAGATTCGAACTCGGGACCCTCTGATTACAAATCAGACTACCTTGCTCAGAAGCGGCAAGAGGCCCTGATATGATTGAGTGGACGCAGGGTCGGGCGGTGAAATAGAGGGACAAGTTAAAGTGACCGCTCTAACCTTACCCTCTTACATATACAACAAGAACAAGCAAAGAACGTATTGCTCTTCTCATGCGGCAGCGTGTGGCATTCATGCGGCACCCACAGGCCAATACGCGGTGGGACAGCGAGGGATTAGGTAATAAACACAAGCAGTTGGAAATACGGGCTAAAAGGAACGAATTTCGCTACACGCGGGACTAAACTTAACCATAAGCTATTGATTCTATTAAGGAAAAAATGGTGCCCGGGGGCGGATTTGAACCACCGACACGCGGATTTTCAGTCCACTGCTC
>JAPYPM010000106.1 GCA_029937635.1 Nitrospinaceae bacterium | reverse complement strand
CTCCAGGAAAATGAACCACACCTGTAATTTTATTTCTAGTCGTCTGAGGCTTGCTGGATGTAGCTGCAATTTTCCTCATTACAAGGTGATTGAGGAGCGTAGACTTCCCTACGTTAGGTTTACCAACAATAGCAGCGTAACCCGATTTAAAGTTGTCTTCTTGTTTCAATGGAAGCATGTGGAAAATAGAGTTATGGACAAACAATAGTTAACAAAACACAGACCTTACAAGAGTGAATAAATAATCTTACCATGATACCTTAAAGCAACATTGGCGTATCATTTAAATAAAACTACTCCTAACAAAAACTCTTTCAAAATACAAAAAATTTAATATTCTTAACACTTGAAACTAATCAACGAACTATGAATGTGTGATAACGCAGTTAAAGCGACACAAATATTAAAAAAATGAAAAAAAAACCGCTAGGACTATACATTCATATTCCTTACTGCATTCATAAATGCGGGTATTGTGACTTCAACTCTCATCCAATCAAGCGAGATGAAATGAACCATTATATAGATGCTCTAGTGGTAGAGATGAAACATTATGCGAGAATTTATACAAACACCAACATCATAAAAACTATTTTTCTTGGCGGGGGAACACCAACAACACTAAATGCCTTCCAATTAGAGCGTATTCTCAAGGAATGCGTGAACGAATTCACAGTAGCATCCGACGCCGAAGTAACAATTGAAGCCAATCCTGCAACCGTTGATGTAAAGCTAATGAAATCAATACGCAAAACAGGATACAATCGTATCAGCATAGGAGTTCAGTCGTTCGACAAAGAAGAGCTAAAATTATTGGATCGAGCCCACGGCCCGAACGAAATCCATTCGACTGTAGACTGCGCAAGAAAGGCCGGTTTCGACAACCTTTCCTTAGACCTGATGTTTGCCGTCCCAAACCAATCCATTTCATCTTGGGAAAGCAATTTGAACCAAGCGATGGGAAAAAATCCAGAGCATCTTTCTACATACAATTTAACCATTGAACAAGGAACAGCTTTCTCAAAGCTCCAATCTAACGGGAAATTAATCATGCCCGATGATGACCATCAACTAGCGCTCTACAAAACAACCATCGAATACCTCACAAAAAAAGGATTTAATCAGTACGAAATATCAAACTTTTCTCGTCAAGGAAAAGAATGCAAGCATAATATTACATACTGGGAAAATTCTAACAGTCTGGGGATAGGCGCAGGAGCGTCATCATATATGGATGGCACTCGATTTAAAAACATTAATCTACCAGCTCATTTTATCCGACAAGTAAAAGAGAAAGAAACTGCTGTTGAGCACAGTGAAACTCTCAAACCCCGTCAAGCTATGGGTGAAACCATTATGCTGGGACTACGGTTACTTCAAGGTATCAGCATTCATAAATTTGAAAAACGATTTCAAGTTTCTTTTATAAACTTATTTAAAAATACCCTTCAGTCATTAAAAGAAAAAGAGCTGATCCTTATCGAGGATGACTATCTGCGACTCTCCCAGAAAGGACTATTTTTAACAGATTCAGTTATTCTAGAGTTTATTTAAAAAACACAAAACCCATAAAAATACATACCTAAATAATGAAAAAATTTAACACCTACCAAAGCAAACCCAACTCTAGATCAAATTTCTCTAGGAGTATTATCTTATTCCTTTTGACCCTTGTCATATTTTTCAACTCTGCGAGTTT
The DNA here is from genome assembly GCA_029937635.1 of Nitrospinaceae bacterium. Classification (GTDB taxonomy): domain Bacteria; phylum Nitrospinota; class Nitrospinia; order Nitrospinales; family VA-1; genus Nitromaritima. The sequence goes on along the minus strand of JAPYPM010000106.1, from coordinate 5,821 downwards.
CTCGTTTGCCAACCGGTCAGAAACAATCCGATGGATGCGACACGCCGCACATCTAAGCCAAACCGGGAAAAATGAAGAAGCATTAAAAATATTCCTGAAAATAACACACAAGGAACCTAATAATTATTATGCTTACAACAACCTGGGGATGGTTTACAGCCAGATAAAAGAAAACGAAAAAGCACTTAACGCCTATCAAAAAAGTTTATCGATCAACCCTAGCTTCCCAATGACACTCAACAATATCGGCGCTTTACATATGACAATGGGAAACTACAACAAAGCTGAAATATTTTTAAAAAAAGCTTTGTCATTGTTCGGTTCATTTCATCTTGTATCAACAAACTTGGGAGAGCTCTATCTTAAACAAAATCGTTATAGTGAAGCTATGACTTATCTAAAAAAGTCTTTAAAAGATATGCCTGTTTTCCCTCCTACTCATAAGCTCCTGGGAGAACTCCATCTGGCCGAGGGAAGAAAAGACGAGGCCGAGAAAGAATTTAGTATCTTTAAAAAGCTGAAATTAAAATCCAAATAATTTACATACAAGGGTTAATACTTAATGAACGAAACTCTAAATTCTCTCTCCAAACTGATTAAAATCACAGACACTCTCATGGGAGAAGATGGTTGCCCCTGGGACAAGGTGCAAACTCGAGAGTCTCTGAAACCATACCTGGTTGAAGAAACTTATGAAGTACTAGAAGCATTAGACGAAAATGACCCAGAAAAAATCAAAGACGAGCTAGGGGATCTACTGTATCAAATATTATTTCATTCTAAAATTTCTAGCCTGAAAGGCGAATTTGATTTTCGAGACGTCATCGATAATTTAAGTGAAAAAATGGTTAGGCGTCACCCGCATGTATTTAAAGAAGGAAAATTAAGCACTCCAGATCAAGTCATTGAACAGTGGGAGGACATTAAAAAAAAGGAAAAAAATAAAACAAACCAAAAATCTATTTTGGATAGCATTCCAATAAACCTGCCAAGCCTAATTAGGGCACAAAAAATTCAGAAGAAAGCAGCGAAAGAAGGGTTCGACTGGGAGAAAATAAATGACGTATTCGACAAACTAGATGAAGAAATCCTAGAATTTAAGGAAGCTGTACTCTCAAAAAAAAGTATGGACATCCAAAGCGAAATTGGAGATATCATTTTTGTGATCACCAATATAGCCAAGTTCTATAAGATTGATGCGGAGGAAGCACTTCGATCCACTAATAACAAATTTATACAACGATTCCATTACATAGAACAGAAAATAGAAGAAAAAGGGGGAACTCTTAAAGATTCGTCCCTAGAAGAGATGGAACATTACTGGCAGGAAGCAAAAAATAAATAAACTTCTAATTCTTTTCATAATAATTCCTATCACTGCTGGTAAGTTCTTCCACGCCATTCAATACGCCCAAGCAACAAAGTCTGTATCATCGAGTTAAGCATGATAACGACCATCATAATAGCTCCCAGAGGAAAAAGAAAAACATTTTTTCTTTCTAATCCTAGTTCATAACACAAACCTAAACCTCCAACCAAAGATATCGAAAGGCTTAACAAAGAAAGACCTATCCAAGCGCTCCCCGCCCCTATCCATAAGTTACCTACAAAAACAATATAAGGGGTTAAGATAAAACAAAGAACCATGGCCATATAATAAAATGATATAAAGATTGAATTTTTCATCGCCAAGAAAATATTTTTTCTCCAACCAATCCAGATCTCTTTCATAGAGTGGTACATACGAATTGAGAACAAATGCTTCCCATCTGCAACCAAAGTAGAGAGCCCATTGAGTTTTGCTTTTTTGGCAATCATTATATCCTCAAGAACTTCATTAGAAACGCTACGATGTCCACCAATTTTTCTATAAGATAGTTTCTTGAACAGCAGAAAGGCACCAAACCCCATAGCATTTTTATGACTCTTACTATTAACTTTCCTAAAGTTTGTAAGTGAGGCAATAAACCCAAATATTACCGGCTGAACTACTCGTTCCCAAAACGAATCAAATATCACCGCAGGCATAAGTGTCAGCAAGTCAAGATCTTTACATATCATTGTATGCATAGCCGTTTTCAGTGCGTATGGCTTGTACATAAGATCAGCATCGGTAAACAACAAGTATTGGCCACGTGACCTTTGATAAGCCTGATGTAATGCGTATGGTTTACCGATCCACCCAGAAATCAACTTTGCTCCAGAAACAAAAATCAAATTGGGATATTGCTTTGTCATTGAGTTAATAATTTTTGCTGTATTGTCTGTAGAGTTATCATCCACAACGATGACCTCAAAGTTCGGGTAATTCTGGTTTAATAGTGATTTCACACAGCCTTCTATATCTCTTTCTTCATTTCTAGCAGGAATACACACTGAGATATAAGGGTAGGAGATCAATTCATCTCTAATCGGACAAAGTCGAACAAGGTAAATCATATTGATAAAAAGGTAAACCGCTATAAAAATAATCAGAAGAAACTGTAAAGTAGTCACAAAAATCATTAGTTTTAATTCAAATAACTTTAATGATTAAAAAATAAATTTCGTTGAATAATAATAAAAACCTGCTGACAACCGTGGTTTTTAGATCAACATGAAATTTTAATAAATACCTGCTTTTAAAAACGAAATCAGCTAACTAAAATCAACAAAGATAAATTATTATTATGCTACTATAGTCAAATATTACTTAAAATATTAGTTATGATAATTAATTTTTTAGAATCCCAAAAGATCAACAAATTTTTTATTTTCTCTCTATTTTTATTTTTCTCCGTTGTTCTGTCTCTAGTTCAAAAAGAAACAGCTGAAGCGCTTTGCGTCAAGGATAAAAAAGCAAACCTTCGCTCAGGACCAGGAAAACATAAAGAAAAACTGTGGACAGTCCTTAAATACATGCCATTTAAGCAAGTTGGCAGAAAGGGTAGCTGGCTTAGGGTGCAAGATTTAGATGGTGATATTTACTGGATATATAGATCGATTACTACCAAGTCCTATATGTGCGCTGTCATTAAAAACAACAAAACAAACTTACGTAAGGGTCCAGGAACAAAATTCCCTCAAGTTAAATGGAGCCCTATTGATAAATATTTTTCTATGAAAGTGTTAAAGATAAAAATATCTTGGGTCCATGTCGAAGACAGTGTGGGTGATAAGGCCTGGGTTCACCGATCTCTTGTCTGGATTCAATAGTTATCCTGTTTTTTGCTGATTTGAGACTGCTGATTTAGGAAGGGTGATCTTGAATTTTGTTCCTTTGCCCAGTTTACTTTCAATTTTTATACTCCCTTTATGCGCACCCACAATGTATTTACAAATACTTAGGCCGAGTCCTGTTCCTCCTTCTTGGCGCGAACGTGCCTTATCTACTCGATAAAATCGATTAAAAACAAGAGGTAAATCTTCTTCAGAAATACCAATGCCGTTGTCTTGGACAACAATTAGTACAGTATCCCTCTTATTTTGAACAGATATTTTTACCTCGCCATTCGGTTGTGTATATTTAATTCCGTTTACCACAACATTCCATATCATTTGCCGTAAACGGACGGGGTCGCCATAAACACCCACTTCCTCAATATAAGCAATAGCAATTTTTATATGTTTTTCTGAGGCAATGATCTCGGCATGTTTGCACACCTCTTCAATAAGTGATTTAAGGTCAACTAGTTCTAAGTCTAATGCAATTTGGTTTTCATCTGATTTTGAAAGCAGAAATAAGTCTTCAAGAACTTTTGACATATACTGGACTTCTTCAAGGTTGCTGGAAATAACCTCCTGATATTCTTCCGATTTTCTTTCTTTTCCTAAGGCAAGTTCACTTTGTCCTTTTAGAACAGTTAAGGGCGTACGAAGTTCGTGCGAAGCATCACTGCTAAACTGACGCATTTGCGTAAAAGAACTCTCTAAACGATCCATCATCGAATTGAATGTGAGTGCTAATTGCCCAATCTCATCCTTAACTTTTGGTACGGGAATACGTTGGCTGAGGTTGGCACCTGAGCCAATATCTTTCGCCGTCTGTGTGATTTTTGCTACAGGCTGAAGTGCACGCCGAGCTATAAATCGACCAATCAAAGCCGTCAAAAGGAGAACAGCTGGAACAGCTGTCAGGAGAATAATCTGTAAGTTATTTAAGGTATCTACCACCACTTTTAGCGAGGTCCCCACCTGTACCAAATTAGTAAGTTTACTTCGACTTAATACTGGCATGGTGATAACTCTGATGGGATGATCATCGGAGATGAAAAAAGTTTCGTAGGAAGTGCCTCCTTTTAATGCCGCCGAATATGAGCGCTGAGTAAGAGGGAACTGAGAACCATCAAAGTTTTTAGAAAGAGAACCAATATTCCCAGAGCCATCATAAATTTTGTAAGATTTGTCTGTACCAAACCCCATAAATTGATCAAAAAAAGATCCAGACCTGGGAACGGGGTTCGACTATTATTGATCTGAGTTGAGCGAGCTACAATACGGGCAGAAACAGTGAGGGAATTATCTACGCTTTCGTATAAACGTTTAGAAAGAAAGAAAAATAACATGAGACTGAATAAGACAAGAATTAAGCCTAAAAGAAGAACGTACCATGCTGTTAATTTAGAACGAATCGATGTAAATGGCATATTATTTTTTCATGACATACCCAACACCTCGCAAAGTGTGTAACAACTTAAACTCCCGACCTTTATCAATTTTTTTGCGCAGGTGATTAATATAAACATCTATAACGTTTGTGAATGTGTCGAAATTATAGTCCCACACGTGCTCTGCAATCATAGTTCTAGTCAATACTTTTTCCTGATTACGCATAAAATACTCAAGAAGACCATACTCTTTCCCTGTAAGCTCAATTTCATCGCCGCCTCGGTTAACTTTATGACTCACCAAGTCAAGAGTGAGGTCTAAAATCATGAGTGTAGTTTTTACTTCAGCCTTACCACGACGCAATAAAACTCTCACTCGTGCCAATAGTTCAGAAAAAGCAAAGGGCTTTGTTAAATAATCATCCGCACCTTCATTAAGCCCTGTAACCTTATCATCAACTGCATCCTTAGCTGTCAAAAGGAGAATAGGAGTATCTTTACCTTGGCCGCGGAGTTGCGAAAGAATTTCTAAACCGTCTATTTTTGGAAGCATAATATCTAAAATAATTAGATCATATTGCCCTTCGGATCCGAACTGTAAGCCGTCTTCACCATCATATGCTACATCGACAGCATAGGTTTCCTCTTCTAATCCTTTCTTTATAAAACCAGCAACTTTTTTATCATCTTCAACAACCAGTATGCGCATTTATAAATCCCATTTTTTTTGTTTTTTGTGAAGTTCCACTTCTCCCTTAAGCATATCTAAGTGCTTCTCACAATCTTTGAGGATAGCCGAGTACATCGCCCTACAACTTTCATCATTAGCATCAATCATTGCCTGCCTGCAAATACCAGCTGCCTCCGAAGATAATTCTATCGCTTTTATTAGGTTTGTATTAAATTTTTCTGACATCCTTAAAAAATTTCTCCAATTTGCAACATCACTTATCCTAACATTAAAACATCATCAACAATGCATAACTTGCTAAGTGATTACTTTTCGGAAGATTTTGATGTATCACCTACCACATCAGGAAAAAGCCAATAAACCATTACTATTCCCAAAGCGAGCCCAATGTAATGAAGGTTGGTGATCATTTCCGCTATAAAGCGACCCAACATTCCGTAATCACGTACCATGTTTGAGATAACTCGGTGCCCAGACTGTTCAAGCAGATAAAAAATTAATTCTATAACGGTGCCACAAACGAATCCAATAAACGCACCAAACC
>JAPYPM010000105.1 GCA_029937635.1 Nitrospinaceae bacterium | reverse complement strand
TTGGTGTAAGAACTTGGTGGAGGAGACGCCGTTTATGAGATTTAAAGGAACGGCTTTGCTGGCAGCTGCACTTGTCGGAATTATTTCTTACTATTTCCTGATAGACCTCCCTTCTGAAAAAAGAAAAAATAAAGAAAAAGACCGTGCCGAGAAAGTTATTCTATTTGACCCAGAGAATGTCAAAGGTATTTCCTTTACCAAGGGAGAAGTTACTATCGCATTAAAAGGTCTTGGTATAGACGAATGGCAAATGACAGCTCCGGTTAATGCAAAAGGAGATGCTTTGGCTGTTTCAGACTTTTTATCGTTCCTCAGTAACCTAAATTTCACACGAGTAGTTGAAGAATCCTCAAAAGACTTGTCCCCCTTCGGGTTGGATACTCCCGGTCTTAAAATTATTCTTTCAATGAATAATGGAGAGACCAAAGGAGTGCGGGTGGGTAATGATCATCCGATGGGAAATAAAGTTTACCTCGCTCTATTAAAGGGGAGTCAGGTACTTGCTGCAGGTGTTACCAAAAATCGTTTGAATAGAACAGTACATGATTTGCGAGACAAAACTATCCTTGACTTTAAAACTCCTCAAATAAAAAAAATAGAATTTATCCGCCATGACAAAACTCTTAATTTGATAAAAGATCAAGAATCCTGGAAAGTCTTAGAGAATACAGTCATCGCGAAAGGAAACGGAACTGAAATAACTAATTTGCTGAACACAATTCAAGCAGCGCAAATTGAACAATTTGTGGAAGAAAAACCTAAGCAACTAACTTCCTACGGATTAAATAATTCCAAGCTTACTGTAAAGCTAAGTACTACGAAATCAAACGAATCTCTCGCTTTGCTGATTGGAAAAAATAGCGACCATGGCTTCTATGCTAAAACTCTATCAAAGGAAAATATTTTTACCATAAACCAATCATTATTTGACACATTAAATAACCGTAAGTTCGTGGATTTTTTAAACAAGTCACTTGTTGATTTCAATGATGACGATTTGATCAAGATGACTTTACGCATGGACAATGTCACAGTCGATCTGGTCAGAAATAAAAAAGATTCACAAAAGTGGACCATGGAGCAACCTATTGAAATGAAAGCAAACTCCGCAACAATTAATAGTCTGCTCTTTGACCTAAAAAAAGCCCGCATTGTGGAATTCGTTACAACGCATGCCAAGAATCCCAAGATTTTGAACTTCGAACAACCTGAAAAAGAAATAAGCCTTACTTACAAAAATGGGGAAACCTGGGCGCTAAAACTCAATAAAAAAACTTCAAGTCCAGATCATTATTTAGCGCAACGAACCGATGAAAAAACGGTCTTCACTCTCCAAAAATCTTCTGTGGAATCTATATTCCGTTCTCTTCATGATTTAAAAGATAGGACGCTTTTGGAGTTCAATGATGATGTGGTTAAAGAAATACACCTTGATGACTCCACGCAAACCTTCATACTAAAAAAATCTACAAATAAGTGGAATCTAGCCTTACCCGAACCAAGCAATTCGATTCAAAGCTTTATAGGAAAAGATATTCTTTGGACGCTAAATTCAATCGAATTTGAATCTGTCCTCAAAGTGGATCCGGGAAATACGATGACCGGTCTAATTAAGCCTAAGATCTCAGTTAAGTTGTTGGATAAAGAAAGCAAAGTTATTACCCACATCTCTATAGGAAACCCTGTAGCCAAATCATCCGAAGAACATTATCTAAAAGTAGCTAAAAACCCAGCGGTCTACACTACGAATAAAAGGTTTCTCAATGAAATTTTAATCAACCTCAAAAAAATTAAAGAGAAGCTCTAACCTAGTACCCCACCTTTTTATACAAGAATAAGCCACAGTACTATTTAAAAATAAACCACTATATAAGAGGTGCTTTTTTTGATGGCACCCAATATATAGCCCAGCGCGTTCAACGCAACCAAAATAACAACAATATAAACTATTGTTTTTAAATAGTTTATGCAAAATAATTAGAAAATATGCATTTATTTATTGACTGCTACCATATGTAGTGGTAAATAAGTGTAGAATCTACAATATGTAGTATTAGATATTTATATTATACCAGCATAAATACGACTTTGGTAAAACATAAAATACAACTAAAAAACAAACAGAGTAATATTAAGATGAGTTTCAAAAGTAATCAGTTGAAAAGTTTTTATGATTTAGAAACTCACCCCAGGCGGGTTACTAGGAAAGATGTCTCTATGGAAGGTATGGTGCGTCCCAATAATTCGATGGGACTCTCTCACTTTTACTCCTTCACGAATCCCCAAATGCATGAGCGCCGGCCGACTCCTCTAAGGTTTCATCGGCAGATGAAGTTCTCCCAAGCGGCGTACCGTAGAAACTCTTTTGCCTGTTATCGGTTTTCTAAAACAGATAGCCGAAGCAGAGTAGTAACCCGCCACCTTTTTTTGATGTGAACAAGTTAGCCTCTTTACAAATCTTAACTTAACACTATTCAGTTCTAGTCAAGGACAGGTTATAGAAAAGATTTCAAAAATACTTTTAAGATTGATTTTTTGAGTTGTTCTTTTTTATAATTGACCCGGTTTGTCTACAAATTAATTTCTTTAAACGATAAACTTTTTCTTCAAGAGTTCGTTTATAATTCAATAAACTATTCAAACAAAGTCTTCTCAATGAATGAATCATTAAAAAAAATATGCAAGGCAACAGGCCCGTTTATTCCCTCCTACTCTCATCCTGAGGATGCAGGCGCTGACCTTAAGGCTTCTGAGTGTTCCATTGTGCCAGCACGTGGAAAAGCTTTGGTTCCCACAGGATTATGCCTTGAATTGCCAGAAGGGCACGTAGGCCTTATTTGGCCAAGGAGTGGCCTCGCAGTCAAAAACTCTATAGATTGTGGTGCTGGTGTTATTGATTCAACATACCGTGGAGAAATCAAAGTCCTACTCTTTAACCATTCAGATGAAAACTTTACAATCGAACCAGGTAATAGAATCGCTCAGTTATTAGTTCAAAAAGTAGAAAACATAAACTTTATTTCCGTTGACAGCTTAGAAAAAACCCAACGAAACGAGGCCGGTTTTGGTTCAACTGGGAAGTAATAACTGATAACAGCGTATCACTTTAAGTCACTTTGTTACGTTAGGTCTAACCTATTATTTAATATAAAAATTTTTGAAAGCAAAGGCTCATACCTAGCTAAAGCTATAAAATCATACCACGAGAGCAAATAGGGATTATCTTTGACAAAAAAATTAGATATAGTGTTTATTGATCAGAGTTTGAGATGGTATATTAGTTTCAGCTCTAGCCACCAGATTGGAAATTTCATATGAGCAAATTTCGAAATTGGCTTGAAAAATGGTTCGGCATCCCCGCTGAAGAGAACGATGCTAACAACTCTCCAATAAAAACATCATCAGCATCTGGACAGTTAAATAAGTTTCATATTCTCAGAGTACAACCTACCCCTAACCCAAACGCCTTTCAATTTGTAATCAATGCGCTAATAATTGAAAGTGGTTCCAAAACATTCTCGAATGCTGATGAAGCAATAGGAGACCCTCTAACAGAGGCACTTTTCCAAATTTATGGTGTTGAAAGTATTTACCTTAATGAAAACTTCATAACCATCACAAAATCAGAAACCATTGGTTGGCATACGATTTTTGATAAAATCGGTGAAATTATTGAAAAGAAAATACATTTTTATAATTCCATTGATGAAAAGAAGATAGCCCAAAATAAACCTGAAACAATTTTAGACAAATTTCATAAAGAAGATTTTTCAAATTGTGATGTAAAAGAAAAAGTACTTATAATTGAAGCCGTACTTGACCAAGCCATTCGACCAGCTTTGGCGAATGACGGAGGTGGGGTTGAAGTATTGGGAATTGAAGGAAATATAATAAATGTCCACTACCAAGGAGCTTGCGGAACATGTCCAAGCTCTACCACGGGCACTCTAAGTTATATTGAGACCTTCCTAAAGGATTCTCTACATCGCGATCTTACAGTCGTAGCCAAGTAAAAAAACGACAAAAAAAACAACTTAGACACACCAAAAATCACCTACAAGCTTCAGTTTTTCAATAAAAACATCCTCCGACACTAATAATAACTGAATCCACCCTTCAAAACATTTTTAAAGACATTTATTGTCTTTTTTTTTCGATTTATAAGAAAGAATAAATTCAAGGGCGGATGATGGATTAGGACAAACCGCAAACAAATCCAAAATAGATGACTTAGCAAACTTCAGTCCAACCATCATCTGAAAATTAGAAATCAAACTGTCATAAAAATTATTTGTATTAACAAATGCGAGTGGTTTGTCTGTGAGGCCAAGTTGCTTCATCGACATAATCTCTATCGCTTCTTCTAAGGTCCCGATCCCACCTGGAAGTACGATAAAAGCGTCAGCGCGCTCATCCATGATAGCCTTTCGAATGCGCATAGTTTCTGCAATTATTAATTCATCCGCTTCGATGTATTCAAAACCTTCATTTTTTTCTCTTAAAAACTCTGGGAAAACCCCTACAACCCTACCCCCATTTTTATGCACTGCTCGAGCGACTGCCCCCATCAGACCAATTCCACCTCCCCCATAAACTAGATCTAAGTTTAAACCGCCAATTTGGCAACCTAAATCTATTGCTGTTTTGAAATATACTTCATCAATGGAGTCGCTGGATGAACAAAATACACAAATTGATTTCATCAAAATCCTCTCACTATTTCCCTCTATTAATACTTTTATTAAAGTTAGCTAACCCTCTCAAGTCTTCATGAAATATTTTAAATAGCAAACACTTAATTATATTTTTTCTTTAAATATAAATAAACCATCTCTATATCCAATAAAAATAATTTAAAACAAAAGTTGCAAGATAAGAAAATTAAATTTATTCTATCAAAAAGAAGATAATTTTTTTTAAATACTAGAGGCCACGGTGATTAAAAAATTATTACTTACTTTAATTTGGTTGTTTATTTTTTCCCAAATTAGCTGCTCATTGCACTCAGGTTCAACTTATGACCGTGGAGAAATGGGCCAACCACAAAGTTTTAGTAAAGGTATTATCATTTCGGAGCGCAATGTGACAGTTAAAGGAACTGAATCTGGAGTAGGTGCCGTTTCAGGCGCTGTCCTCGGAGGGTTAGGAGGCTCTATGGCAAGCGATGATAATATCATCAGTGCTATAGGCGCAATTGGTGGAGCGATTGCAGGAGGAATGGTTGGCACAAAAGCGGAGGAACTAATTATGAGAGACGACGCTTCTGAGTTTATAATTCAACCCGATGTTGGAGATCCTTTTACCTTGATCCAGGTTAATGAGGAAAAATTAAAAACTGGCGACCGAGTGTTAATTATTAACTCCGATAAGATCAGAGTCACCAAAGACAAAACCCAGAAAAAATAAATACCGACTTTATTAAATCAATGGAAAATATTCCCCCCAAAAAGGTCTTCTGCCTCTCCATGATCTTCAAGCGGAGCATCTAAAATCTCTAGAACTTCATTTACACTAAATGTTTTGCGAGTTACAGGATTTCTAAGGTCAAAATACCGATATCCCCTATAGGTTGGATAAAATTCCTCAATCGTAATACGTTTACAAACTGCACCAGTGGTCACAGCTTCGGATTGCCACTTATTCAATAAAGACAAGTCCGGACATTCCAAAACTACCGAAGATTTATTTTTTGTTATAACCATCATATATCGTTCGCCGTAAGTCATAATTATCTTAAACTCGCATAGCTAATCATTTTCACCCGGCGAATAAAGTTTTTTGTATTCACTAATGGCGTAACGATCAGTCATCCCTGAAATATAGTCGCAAATACGCCTTTGCAAAGAATCGTTATCCCCGTCTCTTTGCACTGATTCAGGCAAAAGTGCAGAGTTTTCTGTAAAAGCATTAAATAAGCCCGTAAGACACATCTCTGATTTAAATTCCATACGCTTTACTTTGCGATGACTATATAAGTTTTTATGAAGAAATTTTTTCAGTTCTCCATTTTTTTTAGACATTAGAGCACTAAATCCCGCCATACGTTTTTTGGTACACCTCACATCATCAACACTTTGAATTTTACTTACCTTTAAATTTTTCAAGGTTGTCTTCCTAAAGTCCGAGATAAGATCGTTTATGATCTGTCGCACGACTTGATATTTTTTAAGCTTAAACTCCAAATTTTTATACTTTAGATCCAAATCTTTTTCATGCTCCCGCCAAAGTGCAAGTTTGCGCACTTGCTCCAAGTTAAGGAGTTCAGAGGTAATACCGTCATCTAAATCGTGCGCGTTATAAGCTATTCCATCTGCACAATCTACTACCTGAGCTTCCAATGATGGAAAGTTGTAGTCTTTTACTCTCATAATTGGGTTCTCAGTGTCAGTAGAATGCTTACTGATTCCTTCCTGAAGTTCCCAAGTCAAATTGAGTCCACTGAACTCGGGATATCTTTTTTCCAAAAGTCTCACCACTCTCAAACCCTGCTTATTGTGTTCAAAGCCACCGTGGTTCTTTAATAATCCATTAAGTATTTTTTGGCCTGTATGTCCAAATGGAGGATGTCCCAAATCATGAGACAATGCGATTGATTCTGCTAAATCCTCATTAAGTTGCATGGATTTACAGATGGATCTAGCAATCTGTGCCACTTCCATCGAGTGAGTGAGCCTAGTCCGATAGTAATCGCCTTCATGGTAGACAAATACCTGTGTCTTGTACTCAAGTCTGCGAAATGCAGAGGAGTGAATCACACGATCTCGGTCCCTCTGAAACCGTGTTCGATAAGGGTGCTCTTTTTCTTTATGCTGACGGCCTCTACTGTCAAAACTTTTAACTGCATAAGAAGCTAGGCTATTATTCTCTAACTCTTCTAAGTCACGACGTTTAACCAATTTCCCATATTCCATTTTATCAGCCTCTACCGATTATTCATGTAGTCAAATGACTATAATGTGTTTTATTCCCAATCTACCGCGCAACTGGAGACTTGTGCAAAATAGGTATACCCCACAAAAAACAATCAAAAGGTTACAGCGGGGGGATCCCCTGATTTATTTTTCTAGATAAAATGAGTAAAAAAAATGGATTTCCCGATGATTATGCATTATAACTATTAACTTAGATAATATTGTTTAACTCGCCGAATAAAATCCGAAAATATTCTCGTTAGGTTTCCACCAGTCTTTAGATTTTAATGACCTGTGTATCCTAGTTAAGATAACAAGCGATTAAGAATAGCTCAAGCAAGGATTTTTATGAAATCAAGCGCCTTTTATAGGGAGCTAATCTAAATTGGGTGCAATCATTATCTAATTATCCTGCTGAAACCAGTTTTAGATGCCAGAGTTATTTGTAAACTAGATACAGGGTTTTAAATAATTAGAAAAAAAGAATTACCATTTAAATTGGAATTTTATTTTCATTTCACTTGATGAAGTGGATTTTTAAGCAACAATCTATTAAAAATTTAAAAACTTAACCCTTATTCTTACACTCCCTATTAAAAGGGATAAATTAAGGGAACATTTATTTTAATTTTGTAGATTAAATAAGCCATA
>JAPYPM010000104.1 GCA_029937635.1 Nitrospinaceae bacterium | reverse complement strand
AAAAAGATAAGGATAGAATAGATGACAAATAAAGACATCCGAATTCCCATTAAAGGAATTAAAATAAAGGGTGTGATTATGGTTCCTAGCGTGGCTCCCATTGTGTTAAGCGCATAAGTATTTCCAAGAGTTTTGCTATTAGTTTTAAATAAATTGATGTTTATGCGATTTGCTAGAGGAAAACTTAGTCCGAACCCCAGTGTTGGCAGAAACATAAGTCCGAATGCGAATAGTGATCTAATGCCAATAGTTTTTAATGCTTTGTTATCTAGGTCATAGAACAATTGATCTGCCTTCAATGTCCATTCATGTAAATTTTCAAACAGAGGTAAAATAGAAATACATAAAATTGCAATTGATAATTGAATGAGAAGAAACTTTAAAACGTAGCTTGAATTCCCTAGTAATTTTTTAGCTAAAAGACTTCCTAGAGCAATTCCAAAAAGAAATGTTGCCAAAATAAGTGCAAATGAATTTAGTGTTGTTCCCATCGGGAATACTAAAATTCGTGTCCATAATATTTCGCTTGCGAGGGAAGCCATCCCTGAATATGTAAATATAAAAATAAGAAGTAATGATAACTTCCGATCTGAAGTTGAACTGTTTTCATAGTAAACCTTATCTTTTATTGCTGGAATTTTAGACGATGATTTTTTTTTAAAATAACTTTGGAGAGGTGTGCATAGAAAAAAAACTAAAAAATTCATTCCAATAGCTGTAAAATTAGTTGCGATAACTCCAAAGTATTTTAATGCTATTGTTTGAGTGTAAAGACAACCTGCCACTGCGCCGAAAGTGTTTAGGCTATAAAGAACAGAAACATCAGATATAATGCGTTCGCTATTTTTCCCAATTGACCAACTCCCGATTATCGGCAAAGTTGCCCCCATGCATATTGTTGCCGGGAGCATAAGTGCGGCACTAAGAAAAAACTCTATCCAGTGAAGTAGGGGTCCTAAATCAATTGTTCCGTCAACTACTGGGGCGTAAAACCCAGAAACAAACTCTAGTCCAAAAGGAAAAAAAAAACCGTAAAGCCCTATAAACCCTTCTATTAGACCGTAAATCAGGACTAAATTTACAGCTTTTTTCTGTTTGTTCCTATAGCTAAGAAATTGGCCTATTCCCCAAGCTCCTAAGGCTAAACCTGTCATAAAAGAACATAGAACTGCACTAATTGCGTACAGTGTCCCTCCAAAGACTAGTGATAATTGCCGAATCCAAATAAGTTCATATACTAGGCTCGCTGCACCTGAAATAAAAATGCAGAAAAAAAGAATAAGCCTGGAAGTGTTAGAAGGGGGGAAATTCATTTTTAAAATATTTAAAGTCATTATTATTCTTTTAAAAGTTCGGTGCACAGGTTTGCATCTCCTATAAAGGAGTGATATTCTGGATTTATTATCCCTTAATTAATTTAAGAAACCCATTTCTAACAGACTTTTGGAGTGATTTCATGCTTGTGGAAAAGAAATCGAACTTGTTACTCACTATAGCAATTTTTTTTACTTGTTGTTTGGGAGTAGCTTACGCGGACAGTAAAACTTTTGAAATTAATCAAATACCACCCATTCCTGATGTGGTTGCACGTGTAAACGGAAGTGATATTTCCGCAAAACACATTAAGTTTCAGTTTATGCAAGTATTGAAAAATGTAAGAGCACCAATGACATCACCTCAGAAAGACAAGGTTGTTCGTGAGGTCATAGATAAAGAAGTGGTCAGAGAATTAATGTATCAGGAAGGAAAGAAACTTAACTTAATAGTAGACCCAAATATTATAGAAACAGAATTAAAGTCATTGAAGTCCGCATATAAAAATGAAGATGACTTTAAGAAAGCTCTTTTGCAACGAGGCATTACTGAAGATGACTTAAAAAAATCAATTGAAGTGGACTCGCAAGCACAAACCATTTTAAAGCATCAGGTCAAAGGCTTGGAGGGAATTAATGATAGCTTAGTTGAAAAGTACTACAAGGATAACAAAGAAAATTTTCGTAGACCTACAGCTTACCGGGCGAGTCATGTTCTTATCATGCCTTTTTCTCCAGATCTAATTAAGAATAGTAAAATTGAAGATTTGCAGAATAATAAAAAGGAACTTAGGATCAAAGCTCGAGAAAAAATTCTAGAAATTCAAGGATACTCAAAAAGTGGAGTAGACATAGAGGAACTAGCAAAAAAATACTCTCATGATGAGTCGACCTCTGGAAAAGGGGGTGACTTGGGATTTTTTTATGGCGAAGCATTAGAAAAATCATTTACAGATGCGGTGAAAAAATTAAAAGTTGATGAAATTTCAGATGTAGTTGAAACAAAATTTGGTTTTCATTTGATTAAATTGACAGAAATGAAATCTGGTGAATATGCTCCCTTTTCTGATATGAAAGAAGTTATTCAAGAACATTTATTTATGGAAGGGGCTCGAGATCGAGTTTCTGATTATATTGTCAGTCTTAGAAAAAAAGCCAAAATCGAAGTTTTTTACTGACAAGAACATATAAGTTTTAAACTTTAAATATCTAGCCAAATGGTACATAGAAGTAGTTAGATACTAAAACCACTTGCCCGCAGCAACATTTATTTTTATATCTGAAGTGGGTTTTCTTATAAGGAGATTAAAGAATGGCAACATATTCAAAGGAAGCAGATGTAGAAACAGCTCAGGAAGATGATTCTGAAGCAAGGGAAGCACTTAGAGAAGTATTTGGTAATACAGCTCGGTGGTCTTCAGAATTTAAAGGGTTTACGGCTGACGTTGTTGTTAATATCAATGGAAGTGAAGAGTCTGGAACGATTACGGTAAAAAACTCTAAAGATATAGAACATTCTATAACCAGTGAAAAGCATAAGGAGTTTTTAAGTGAAAATATGGCTTCTATTGCTATGCATAGAGGCCCTCGTTCTTTTGAGGAGTCCGATGGAAAGTATAAACTAGCATTTGCTGACGATGGTTCTCATCCCCAGGGAAGGGCAGTCACCATGGGTGGTGACGGAATGAAGTCTTTTTATCGTATTAAAGAAGGAAGAATTCAACAGATTAATCGCACGACTCCTCGTATGTCTTTCACTATCAATGTTGAAGAGAGTGTGAAAAACGTAGAGGGTAAGTTTCTCACCCATAAATACACAGTGTATTATTTCCATCCTGAAAAAGGATCGATTAAAGATGTTGAAAGCTATACGGATGACTTTAAGCGAGTGGGGAGTTTTGATTTACCGGAATATCGCAGAATCATAAATGCAGAGAGTGGAACTGTGGAAGCAGCGTTTATGAAACTAGAAAATCACAAAATTTTGTAATTTTTTTTAACTAATAAGTTAAGAAAGCCCGCTTAGATTTCTTTGATTTCTTTGCGGGCTTTTTGATTAAATTATTGATTGACCGTTGATAATTTTCTCATCACCGATATTCCTGTTTTTGGCAATTACGGAATTTTTTATTGTAGAACCGGCACCAATGGTGACTCCTTCCCATAAAATACTATTCTCTACTACTGCATTACTTTTAATTTTACAGTTAGGTCCAATAACTGAGTGAGGTCCTATCTTTGCATTATCTGCTATATGACAGTTAAGTCCAACCCATACAGGGGGAAGAATAAATGAACTGTTTAATTCATTTTGAGATATTCCTTTTAAAGATATTTTTTTATCAAGTGTGTCGGCATTTACTTCAAGATAACTTTCACGGTTACCCATGTCTTTCCAATATCCATCATGGAGGTATCCAAAAACCGGGATCTTATCTTCAATCATTTGGGGAAATATATCTTCAGTTGTTCCACAAAATTGACCAGAAGGGATGCGCTTTAAAATTTCAGGTTCCATAATTTGTATTCCGGTAAACATAACACGTTTAGTATTTTGAGGAATCTCCATAGAGGATGCTCCAATAAAATGAGCAATACGGCCATCTTCACAGATTTCTATCGAATTATACTGTTCAGGAGAAATATCTTGTCTGACTACCAAGGTTAACTTGGAGTTATTTATTTTGTGAAAATCAATCACTTTATTAAGATTGATATCTGAAATAATATCACTATTAATAAGAATGAAAGGACCATCTTCAAGAAAACTTTCCATTTTCTTTATACCACCCGCTGTACCAAGAATTTTTTCTTCTCGAGAAAAATAAAGGTTCAAGTCAGGGGGTTTTTCCTTTTCAAAATAATCAATGATGGAATCAGGAAGATGATGAACATTGACGGCAATATCAGTGATGTTTGCAGATTTAAGAATATCAAAAGTGTGGGATAGTAATGGTCTTCCAAGGACAGGGAACATTGGTTTTGGCAGAATGCTGGTCAAAGGCTGAAGTCTATTACCAAATCCAGCTGCTAGAACCATTGCTTTCATCGAATTACTGTAAAAAAAGATTTATTTTTCATTATTGGAAAAGGATAAAAAAACATTTTACTGCCTTGAAAGGTGTTTGAGCGATGTTATGTATGGTGGTTTTGCTATTCCTTTATCAGTTATTATAGCGGTAACTAGATCGTTAGGTGTTATATCAAAAGCGGGATGGGCAGCTGATGCTCCTTCTGGCGTTATCCGTTTATTATTTAGGGTCATGACCTCATCTTCTGAACGTTGTTCGATGGGAATTTCTTCGCCGGAATTGAGGGATAAATCGAGAGTTGAAATGGGAGCAGCAACATAGAACGGAATCTGGTGTTTTTGTGCCAAAACCGCAACCATATAAGTTCCAATTTTATTGGCAACGTCACCATTGCCAGCAATTCGATCAGCCCCCACGACAACGACATCAACCTGATTATTTTTCATGAAGAATCCGCTCATGTTGTCAGTGATTAGTTTGACTGGAATATTATCTTCCATTAACTCCCAAACTGTTAGCCTTGCACCTTGTAAAAAAGGACGTGTTTCATCAGCCAGAACTTCAATTTTTTTCCCTGCGTTGACGGCAGCACGAATAACACCTAGCGCTGTTCCAAACCCAGCTGTTGCCAGTGCGCCAGCATTACAATGAGTGAGGACAGTACTTCCGTCATTGATTAAAGTTTGACCAAAACTTCCCATAGCCATATTAGATTCGATGTCCTCTTTACAAATATCAATTGATTCCTGTTTAAGCCTTTTCTTTAGTTCAGAGATACTGAGGGATTTTGATTCTCGCGCAACAGACTTCATTCTTTCTATTGCCCACGCTAGGTTGATAGCTGTTGGTCTTGACTGGGCAAGATTTAAACACTTATCCTCTAATTGAGTATAAAATTGTTCAAAATTGTCCGCTTGAATCATTTCAGCTGCCAGACTAACACCCATTGCAGCTGAAACACCAATCGCAGGTGCGCCCCTAATAATCATAGTTTTAATGGCGTTAGCTACATCGTCAATGGTTTTGCAGTCTATAAAAACTTTCTCTAGAGGTAAACGTGTCTGGTCAATCATTCGAACTATTCCATCTACATACTCAACAGTTTTAATCATTTTAACTTTCCTAATATAAATGTTCTGCTAGACCAATAGGCAAGAACTAGTTTGATAAAAAGTAAAATAAATTTCGCTGATACTGCTTTATTCCGGGTTTAATTTTATTCTATTGAAGGTATTATTTTTAAAAACTCAGATATGCTTATACCGTCTATGCGAATAATTTTTTTGCGTCCGTGTTGGCCACTAACTATAGCTATCTGTGATGGGCTAACACTTAATGTTTTAGCTAAAAATTTAACACACATTTTATTTGCGTTGCCATCTACCGGTGGAGATGTGATATGTATTTTTAAATATTCATCTTGGAGACCACAGATTTTATTATTTGCAGATCGTGGATGAATGAGCCCTGAAAACTGTATCCCGTCTTTATAATCTTTTATTCTTAGGGTCATAGAGAGAAATGTTACTTGCTTCTTTTATGGCTAGCGAGACTTTTTATCGCAGACACTTTTATCGCTTCTATTAATTTTATTTTCTCCTGCTTTATTTTTTCAATTTCTTTTTTTAGAGTAGACAATTCATCTTCAGCTTTCTTTGTGTGCTTGTTGGCTTGCTTATGAGCGGCATTGATAATTCTCTTAGCTTTTTCTTGTATTATGTCGGAGGTAATTTCTTTAGGTTCTTTTTGCCTTTCTCCGTTTTTGTGAGCCGCCTGTTCATTAAATTCATCTGTATTTTTATTCTCTTGATCAATCTTTTTTTTTAGAAGATCTAACTCTTCTATGATTTCTTTAAAGTCCTCAGCGACTAAATGCAGAAAAGTATCGACATCCTCTTTATTATAACCAAAAATTTTATCACGAAAACATTGCTCAAGAATATCAAGGTGGTTCAGCCGCATAATTAGATTATTGCAACCTCATAGCGAGCATGCCAATTGAATTAACTAGAAAGGATTGAAGGAAAATAATAATAAGTATTACTATCATTGGAGAAAAGTCAATTCCGACACCACTCATGGGTATTAGTTGACGCACTCGATAGAGAACAGGTTCTGTGATACTGTTAAGAAATTGAATAATTGGATTATAAGGATCTGGATTAACCCATGTTAATAGGGCGCGGATTATCATTATCCACATGTAAAGCTCTAGGACTATTTTGAGAATCTGAGCAGTCGCTGACAAAAAATTTCCTAGGATAAACATAGTATGGTTTTCATAGAAGAGGTCAAAGGAATTAGCTTAAAAAAACTAACTTTACTTAATTAATAGTTTCTTAAACTGTTATTAAAGTATCTAATAATTTTAACGATGTCAATATGTAGCAAGTGTTTATGTCCTTTGTTAGATGTAGTTTACGTCAATATAGTTATATTTTAGAAGCTATGTAAGTTTTTCTTAGAGGTGCTTAATGATAAATAAAACTCGTGAAAAAATTAAAGAATTATTAGACCAAAATAAAGAACAGGTTGAGGTTCTTGTTATGGGATGGATTAGAACGCGCCGCGACTCTAAAGGTGGTTTTTCTTTTCTTGAAATTAATGACGGCTCGTGTTTAAAAAACCTTCAAGTCATTGTCGATCATAATGTAGATAGTTTTGAAAGTAATTCTGGGAAAATACACACTGGAAGTTGCGTTAGTATTATTGGAAGATTGGTTCATTCACCTGGGAAAGGACAAAGTGTTGAACTTCAAGCAATGATTATTGAGGTTTATGGTGAGGCAGATCCAGACAACTATCCTTTGCAAAAAAAAAATCACACATTCGAGTTTTTGCGCGAGATTGCTCATTTGCGACCACGTACAAATACTTTTGGTGCTGTAATGCGAGTTCGAAATCGATTATCGTTTGCGATTCATAGTTTTTTTCAAGATCGAGGTTTTATTTATCTTAATACTCCTATTATAACAACAAATGATTGTGAAGGTGCCGGTGAAATGTTTCAGGTCACCACGTTAAATGTGGATTCAATTCCTAAAGTGGATGGTTCGGTTGATTACAGTCGAGATTTCTTTGGCGAAAAAACTGGTCTTACAGTAAGCGGACAATTGGAGGGAGAGGTTTATGCGATGGCTCTCTCCGATATTTATACTTTTGGTCCAACATTCCGTGCTGAAAACTCGAATACTAGTCGTCATCTTTCAGAGTTCTGGATGGTAGAACC
>JAPYPM010000103.1 GCA_029937635.1 Nitrospinaceae bacterium | reverse complement strand
GTTCTACTTTTGCGGCATATGTGGGGAGTCCTCTTTTTTCAAAATCTTTAATTTGTTGTAGTAATAATTTTATTGATAGTTCACGGTGACCTACGAGAGCATCTTTTTCAAGTTGGGCTGTATCAGGAAGACTTAGATTTAGCTCATATGTGTCAAAATTTATCGTTTGGTATTCGTCGAGCTTATCCTTCAGCTCATGAATTGTACCCTTTGTTAACAGTAGCCGGATTTTTAATGTTTCTATATTAGGGATAATTATTGCTTTATTAGCGGTTATTATTCTTGTTGACTTTATTTCTGTTGTGTCAGCTATAAATATACCTTTAAGAGTATTTTTTTTTTCACGTTCTTTTGCAATAATAACTAAGTTCTTAAAATCATAATTCAATATATTTGGTTGGATGTTTATGTCGGCTCTTTTTTTAATAATTTCGAAAGTTTTTTGTTTATATGCATAGTTACCCCAAGGCAAAGCATATACCATTATAATAACTGCTAAAAGGTATGCAATTATTGAGAATATTATTACGGGTTTCATGGTTTGTAAAAAACTTAAGTGACAGGATTTCATGGCAACCCATTCGTTAGATGCTGAAAACTGATTAAATGTTGCTACAGATGCAACTAGAACACTAATGGGAACAGTGAGAGATAAGTAAGAAGGAGATATATAAATCATTATAAGAAATACTTCCATAACCGAGACGCCACGATTAATAATATTTTCAGCTATGAATAAAAATTTATCTAAATAAAGGATCATTGTTAATGATCCTACTGTAATTAAGAATATTTTTAAAAGTTCTCTAAGAATATATCTGTCGATTATTTTGATTGACATGGTTTAGTAAAATTATTTTTTGGTAGAGTTAAATGTTTATATTTTTATAGTGTTTTTATGTCAAAAATATATTGACGTGATAAATCTAGCCTTGTAGAACTAATGTACACTGTAATTTTTAATAATATTTTATCGACTTTATAATTCTTATATCAAGATAAAAAAGTGTAATAAAAAAGTTCTAATTTCTTTTTACTTTTATTTATATGAATAAAGCTAAATCTTCTTATCTTTCTATTCGGAGCCTTCCAGACTGGCTTAAGACTTCTTTACCAAAAGGAGTTAATTATTTTCGATTAAAAAAATTGGTCGAAAATCATCGCTTAAACACAGTATGTGAGACGGCTTCATGTCCAAATGTAGGAAACTGTTGGTCTGCTGGAACGTTAACCCTTATGATTCTTGGAAACACATGTACTAGATCTTGCAATTTTTGCGATGTTCCGACCGGATCTATGCAGGTACCAAGGTTAGAGGAACCTGCAGAAGTTGCTAAAATGTTGGCTAAGTTAAACCTCCAGTACGTTGTTATAACATCTGTTGATCGGGATGATCTGCATGATGGGGGAGCCGATATTTGGGCGAAAACTATTCAACTTGTTAGAGAAAAGAATCCTTACTTAAAAATTGAAGCTTTGATTCCTGATTTTAAGGGTGACGACTTTCTCATAAATAAAATATGTCAAGCAAAACCCGATGTCATTTGTCATAATATCGAAACTGTTGAATCTTTGCAATCGTTTGTGAGACCTCAGTGTCGATACTCATGGTCGCTTAAAGTTTTGAAGATTGTTTCGCAAAAAAATATAATTTCAAAAAGTAGTCTTATGCTGGGGCTTGGAGAGAAAAAAATAGAGGTTGTTGAGACAATGCGTCATTTGGCAGAAATAAAATGTCAAATTCTTTCTATAGGACAATATATGAGGCCTTCTAAAAATCATCTAGAAGTGGTCGAGTATGTACACCCAGAAGTTTTTGCTGAATATAAAACCATTGGATTGTCTCTTGGAATTAAGCATATTGAGGCTGGTCCTTTAGTAAGAAGTTCTTATCGGGCGGATCAGCAAGCGCAAAAATTTTTAACTTAAGTATATAATAAATAAAACTTGTGTCCTGTTTATATATATTTTTTTTAAGACTTTCTGAAAAAGTTTCAATGTGCTTAAGTTCGATTAGTTTGCATAGCTTTTTTTGGTTAAAATTTTTATCGAACGTAATTTTATATTGGAGGAGAGTGTATTGTGGTTTTTTTGAAGTTGGTCGGTCTCTTTATGTTTGGAGCTGTGGCCCTTGGGTTTTTTGCAAGCATCGGTATTTGGGCTGCTGTATCATTTCTTAGACTATTCGGAATTGAGACCCTCTAAGTTTTAGCGTTAAAATTAGAAATGATTAGGTTTTTATTTTGATAATTTTTTTGGTTAAGTTATGTCGATTTTTGGTATCGTAACCGTTGGTTTATTAGGATGTTTTGTTTTGGCAGTTGTTTATTATTTTTTCAATAAATCTGATTTGTCTTAATTGGGCAGTTTGTTAGAGCTTTTGTTTTAAGCTTTATTTATTGCATGACATCTCACGGAAGATGTTTCTGAATATACAGTTTCTGGGTATTCGTTTTGGCACTTGTTTTTTAGATGAGAGCCGTCTGTTTCATCAATAAAAATTTGACAACGTGGATGAAAATGACATCCGTTAGGAGGATTTAACGGTGAGGGGACATCTCCTTTTATTGGCTGAAATGATTTGCGTTCTTCAATGTTAGGAATAGAATCTAGTAAAGTTTTTGTATAGGGGTGTTTTGGGTTTTTAAATATTTCCTCGGTTGACCCACTTTCGACGATTTTCCCTAGATACATAATTGCCACGCTATCTGCCATATACTTAACCACACTTAAGTTATGAGTAATGAACAAGTAGGTCAAACTTCTCTTGGCCTGAAGTGTTTTAAAAAGATTGAGTACTTGAGCTTGTACAGATACATCTAAAGCACTAGTTGGCTCATCTAGTACTAGAAAAATTGGCTCAAGAATTAATGCCCGAGCAATCGCAATCCTTTGCCTTTGTCCACCAGAAAATTCGTGTGGATACCTTTCTAAGATAGATATAGGTAATCCGACTTCGTTTAGGACTCGTTCTATTTTTTCCTTATGTTCACTTTGTTTTAATTCTTTATAATGTTCTTTTAGACCCTCCACAATAATTTCTTCTACGGTCATGCGTGGTGACAATGAACCCATAGGATCTTGAAAAACAATTTGGATTTGTTTGCGTATTTTTTTTAAATCTGTTGTATTTAATTTTAAAATATCTAAATCATTAAATATAACTTCACCTTTAGTCTCTTTTGTAAGTCCTAAAATAGATTCTCCAAGAGTAGTTTTTCCGCACCCTGACTCACCAACGAGTGCTAGAGTAGAACCTTTATTTATTTTAAGGTCAATATCGTCCACAGCCTTGACGTAGTTGTCTATTCGTAAAAACACTCCTTTCCGGACGGGAAACCATGTTCGTAACGATTTAATTGATAATATGGATTTATTTTCTATCTGGCGTTTTGGCGATTCTATGCGACTGGGTTTAGTGAATTTTTCCGCTGTGTTTTTATTTTCATATAAATGACAAAATGTAAAATGGTTTGGTCCTATACTATATTGAGGACTCTCTCTATTTTGACAAATATCCATTGCTTGGGAACAACGTTCTGCAAAAAGACACCCAGAACCATATTCCGTAGCGCTAGGAACCATCCCAGGAATAGTGTGGAGAAGCAAACCCTTATCCTTAATTTTTGGAATTGAATCTATTAGGTGGCGGGTGTAGGGATGAGCCATATTTTTAAAAATATTTTCACGACACCCTTTTTCAACAATCCTACCAGCATACATGATGCAAATATCATCAGCTATTTGGTTTACAATGCCCATATCATGAGTAATAAGAAGGATTGCCATTCCTGTTTCTTTTTGCAGGTCCGACATTAATTTAAGAACCTGAGCTTGAATTGTGACATCTAGTGCAGTGGTTGGTTCATCTGCAATAAGTAACTTTGGTTTACAGGCTAATGCCATAGCAATCATCACACGCTGTTTCATTCCTCCAGAAAGTTCGTGTGGAAAACAGTCAACTCGTTTATGTGGGTCCGGGATTCCTACTTGTTCTAATAATTCTATTGCAAGCTTGCGTGCTGGTTTTTTTGCTATTTTTCTATGTTGATATAGAGGTTCTTCTAATTGGTTGCCTATTTTATATAGCGGATTTAATGATGTCATTGGTTCTTGAAAGATCATGGAAATTTCATTTCCACGTATAGATTGCATTTCTAGATCGGTAAGATTTGATAGGTTTATTTTGTTAAAATTGATTTGACCAGAAGGGTGAAATCCATTATTTGCAATAAGTCGTAATATAGAATATGCAGTTTGTGTTTTTCCACATCCTGATTCACCAACAAGCGCTAGAGTTTTTCCTTTATCAATACTCAATGATACGCCATCAACTGCACGTGCTACTTTATCTAATCCGACATTAAAATAAGTTTTAAGATTTTTTACATCAAGTAATGTGGACACTTAATTATTCCTTTTTGGGTCGAACGCGTTACGGATACCCTCGCCGACAAAAGTCAGCATTGTCAGAGTCGCAGTAAGGGTAATAAATGTTGGAAGTAAAATCCATATTGCCTGAAGATTAGTTTTTCCTTGTGCTAACAATTCCCCAATGCTTGGAGCAGGGCTTGGAACTCCTAAATTTAAAAAATCTAGGCTTACGAGGGCTAAAATCCCAGCTGTTACTTCAAATGGGAAAAAAGTTATAACTGGGGTTAAAGCATTTGGCAAAATGTGTTTGCGCATAATTCGAAAATTTGATACGCCCATGGCTTTTGCTGATTTAACATATTCATAGTTTCGAGTTTTTAAAAACTCAGCTCGTATATAAGCAGCTATACCCATCCAAGCGGTTAAGTTTAGAATCAAAAATAGTAATAATGCTGAGGGAACTAAAAAAGAGCTTAAAATAATTAGTATATATAATCTTGGGATTGAACCCCATACTTCAGTCAATCGTTGTCCTATTAGATCTACCCAACCGCCAAAGTATCCTTGAATTCCTCCTAGCAAACATCCGATAACAGTTCCTGCAATCGCAATTGAAATACCAAAGATCATTGAGATTCGAAGTCCATATATCAATCTTGCTAGAACATCACGTCCTCTATCATCTGTTCCAAGATAATGTCCATCGTCCCATGATGAGTTTGTTTCTTGGTTGGTTTCCTTATTAATTATCTTGTAAGGAGCAGCAAGAACTACATTTCCTGTTTTGCTTTCTGTGGGGATATGTTTGTAGTCATAACGAATAGGTGGCCACAATATCCAGTAATCAATTGGTTTTATTGATGTATTAGAAATAGGATTCTTTGTATTTTTGGGGATATAATTTTCGTTGACTTCATCTTCAAAATCATCCAATTCAATTTCAAATTTTGATGAGTTTTCACTTTTAGTTGAATTAAAAATAGTAACTTCTGGTATTCCTTCGAGAAGATTTGTAAACCTTTTTGATAGATAATCAGGTTCACTTAGAAGAGTTCCTCCAAAATCTTTTTCACTATAAGTGAACAATACTGGAATAAAAGTTTTCCCTTCAGCAATGAGGATAATAGGGCGAGTGTTACATAAAAATTCTGCCGGGATTGTAACGATAAAAAGTGTAATCAGAAAAATAAAACTAATAAAAGCTCTTCTGTCTCGCCTAAATTTATTCCATTTAAGGTTAAAATCTTTCGATATTTTCATGTTTAAAATAATTTAACCATGTGACTCATCAAATGAAATACGCCGGTCAATGAGAACATATGTCATGTCAGTTAATAGCTGACCTATAAGTCCCATCAATGAAAATATAAATAAAGTTCCTAGAACTATTGGGTAGTCTCTTTGTATAACTGCTTGATATGAAAGAAGACCTAAACCATCAAGAGTAAATATCTGCTCAATTAAAAGCGAGCCAGCAAAAAACATTGCAAGAAATGCGGTGGGAAAACCAGTCACAAGAGGAATAAGCGCATTTTTAAGAATATGTTTGAAAAGAATTATTTTTTCTGGCAATCCTTTTGCTTTAGCAGTTAAAACATATTGTTTTTGAGTTTCTTCAAGAATGGCATTCTTAGTTAGCATAGTAAGCGTTGCAAACCCCCCTAATATAAAGCAAAACAAAGGAGCAGCTAAGTGATGAAGGTAGTCAATGGTTTTTTTAAACAGTGACCAATCTTCATAGCCTGGTGACCCTGCAGAAGTTAATCCTGATAAAGGAATTAGGTGCATGATTGCTCCATCACCTGGACCTAGGAATACGATCATAAATATTCCCATTACAAAACCAGGAATGCTATACCCAATAAGCACTATTAGGCTAGTTACTGTGTCATATTTTGTTTCATGTCTGATTGCTTTAGAAATTCCAAGAACAATACAAATAATATAAGTGATAAAAAAACTTGTTATCCCTAGAGATGCTGATACAGGTAGTTTTTCTTTTATTAGTTCTAATACAGATTTATTTCTATAAAAAGAATCACCAAATTTTAGAACTAGAAACCCTTCCCAATTATCTCTGTTATAAAAATTTTTAGTAAATGAGTCTCTCGAATTTGTGGGTGAATACCATAAAAATGTTCTGATATAACGTTCCCATAATGGTCGGTCAAGATTGTATATTTTTTTGAGCTGCTCTAAGTTTGTATCGTCAATTTCTGATTGTTTTATCGAAGACATTTTCTGCGCACCTCCTCCAGCCTCAGAAATTGATGCTGAGTGACCTCTTAGTTGAGATTTCATCTGATCAATAGGCCCACCGGGAACAAACTGAATAATCAAGAATGTAATCGTTACAATTCCGATAAGGGTTGGAAACATTAAAAAAAATCTACGTATAATATATGATGTCATCGATGATGGATTAGTTTATAGAGGAACCAGAGGCTCTGGCCTTTGTTAATGTCGTTGCTTTATTTTCATCATGCCACCACCATTCTAGGATATTGTTTATTATGCTGGACTGTGATGCATTAATTTTTGGATGTGAAAATTTATTCCAGTAAACAATGCGATCATAAGAAATATACCAATTAGGCACGATGTAAAACTGGTGAGTAAGAATTCTATCCATAGCTTGAATAGAATTAATTAATTCTTTGCGTGACTTTGCTTCAACAATGTTATTAATTAAATCGTCGACTGCAGGATTTTTGATTCCCATATAATTTCGTGACCCCGGTGTGCTTGCTGCTTCTGTGCTCCACATGGAACGTTGTTCATTTCCTGGTGATCGGCTTTGCGGGTAATTTGCAACGATCATGTCAAAATTAAAATTTCTTAAAATTTCCTCATATTTTGCGATTTGAACCACTTTAATATCTAATTTTACGCCGATTTTTTTTAGGTTGTTTTTATACGGTTCTACAATTCGCTGGAATAGAGGAGAGTTAAGAACTAAATTAATGGCCATGCGCTTCCCATTTTTGCTCCGTATTCCATCAGCTTCCATCTGCCATCCAGCAGAGTCTAATAAAGCATTTGCTATTTGGATATTCTTCTCTAAAGACTGGTCTTGGCCAGGGGCGCCAACGGGTTTAGTCAATGTTGTTTTGGGTACAAAAGGTGATCCGTGTTTTGCCCGAAGTTTTTGCAATAAAGATTTAACTTCGCTATTAGGCAATGCTTTAGCTTTCATTTCTGGATTATTATCGAAATAACAT